>NZ_RZOT01000211.1:0-9298 GCF_003999085.1 Mesorhizobium sp. M4A.F.Ca.ET.090.04.2.1 | reverse complement strand
CGTCAAGGGCGAGACCGTCGCCGGCATCATCCACGACCCCGTCGGCAAGGACTGGCTGATCGGCGCCAAAGGCGCAGGCAGCCACATCCGCCACGCCGATGGCGCGCTGGAGAAGGTGCGCGTCGCGGCGGCCGTGCCGATCTCGCAAATGACGGGCGCCGTCTCCTGGCAATACCTGCCGGAACCCGAGCGCTCGCGGCTCGCCCGCAACCAGACCAAGGCGCTGTCGCAGTTCGGCTATCGCTGCGCGGCGCACGAATACCGGCTGCTCGCCAGCGGCCACGCGCATTTCGTCGTCTACAACAAGCTGATGCCGTGGGATCATCTGGCCGGCGTGCTGATCCATCAGGAAGCCGGCGGCTATGCGGCGCGCATCGACGGCAGCGCCTATCTGCCCTCGCATGTCGACGGCGGCATCCTGGTCGCCCCCGACAAGGACAGCTGGCAGGAGCTGCGCCGCGAACTCTGGGCCGACTAAGACCTTGGGCTGGGCTCACACCGGCGGGTTATGCGGCTGGAACAGCCTGCCGCGCTCGGCAATCAGGATCATCAGCAGCGCCGCGACCGACACGCTGCAGAAGCCGGCGGCGAGCGGCGTCACCGTGCCGTTGTAGGCCTGGCCGATCGCCGCTCCGATCAGGGCGCCGAGAAAGGTCTGCATGAAGCCCAGGATGGATGCAGCAGTCCCGGCGAGTTCGCCGAGCGGCTCCATGGCGAGCGCGTTGAAATTCGCGCCCAGGCCACCGAACGGCACCATGGCGCCGGCAAATAAGGTGATGAAGAGCCAGAGCGGCATGGTCATTTCGAGCGAGACGACCAGCCAGGCAAGACTGATGCAGAGGAACACAAGCAGCGCGCCTTGCGACAGTCGACGCATGCCGACCTGTCCGACCAGCCGCGAGTTGAGGTAATTCGAGAAAGCGAGCGCGCCGGCGACGCCGGCGAAGATCAGCGGGAACAGCTCGCCGACATGGAAGATGTCGACATAGATCTGCTGCGCGGAACTGATGAAGCCGAACATGGCGGCGAAGATGAAGGTGCTGGCGAAGGCATAGCACAGCGTGAGACGGTTGGTGAGCACGATGCGGAAACCATCGACGACCGCGCTGACCGTCAATGGCCGGCGATATTCCGGATGCAGCGTCTCCGGCAGGCGCAGCACCGCCCACGCCGATATGATCAACGCCCCGACGGCCATGGTCACGAAGATCCAGTGCCAGCTTGCAAACAACATGACGAACTGGCCAATGCCAGGCGCGACGACCGGGATCGCCATGAACACCATGAAGATCAAGGACATCACTTCGGCCATGCGCCGCCCCTCGAACGTATCGCGCACGATCGAGACGGCGATGACGCGGGTCGCGGCGGCGCCGAAGCCTTGTATGAGGCGGCAGGTGAGCAACAAGGCGAAACTCGGCGCGACGGCGGCTGCAGCCGCGGCGGCGACATAGACGATCAGGCCGAAGACCAGCGGCGCGCGACGCCCGAATCGATCCGAGATCGGCCCGAAGAAAAGCTGCCCGCCGCCGAAGCCGAGCATATAGGCGGTGATGACATACTGGCGGTGGTTCTCGCTCATCACGCCGAGCGAGGCGCCGATCTGCTGCAGCGCCGGCAGCATGATGTCGATGGCGAGCGAGTTGAGCGCCATCAGCGCCGCGCAGAGCGCGATGAATTCCCAGCGCGGAATGGGCAAGTTGCTTGCCGATTGCTGCGCCACTGCCTGCTTGTCCACGGCAAGATCCGATTTTCCAAACGAACCTGCGCCGGTTGACCGGCGCATCCATCCGTCTCGTTCCCGAGTATCGGGAACCAAATGCCGAGGTGGGGGCAGCCCCGGAAGGCAGCGCCGCCGGTCAGGTGCCGGCAGGCGCGTTCAGTCAGGCGGCGCCTTTGACGCTGACGCCCTTTTCGACGAGGAACGTTTGCAGTTCGCCCGCCTGGAACATCTCGCGCACGATGTCGCAACCGCCGACGAACTCGCCCTTGACATAGAGCTGCGGGATAGTCGGCCAGTTGGAATAATCCTTGATGCCCTGGCGCAGCTCGGCCGACGTCAGCACGTTCACGCCTTTGTAGTCGGCCCCGATATAGTCGAGGATCTGAACCACCTGGCCGGAGAAGCCGCACTGCGGAAAGCCGGGCGTGCCCTTCATGAAGAGCACCACGTCGTTGCTCTTCACTTCGCTGTCGATGTAGTCGTTGATACCGCTCATGGATAATCCTTTCACGCCTGTGGGAGTCAGGCTCGAAACATAACCATCAAATAAACCCATAGGTTGACCGAAACAAGGTATTTGCCTTGCTGACGCCGAAATGGCGCAAAAGATGGCCTGACGCTGCACCAAGTCCCCTAGGCTGCCAATCCTCCCGGAGCGTAATGAAAAAGCGCTATCTCGCGACGATCCTGATCGGCGTCCTGCTCGTCGCCCTGGCCGCGGCCCTTTGGCTGAGGCCGCGGGAACGCCCGCCGCTCGTCATCGGCGGACTGCCCGCTCCGTGCCGGGATTTGAGCTTCGAGGCGGTACCCTATGTCGTCTGCGAGATCGATCTCAACGCCTATGATATCGGCGTCCATGCCGGTGCTAAAGGCAAGCCGTTCGGCTCGCTGGAGGTGTTCGACACGGCTATGAAGGGGCAGGGGCGGCCGGTCCTGCTCGCCATGAATGGCGGTATGTACCACGAGGACCTGACGCCGGTCGGCCTGCTTGTCGAGGATGGCAACGAAAAGGCGCCGCTCAACCTTGCGGATGCCGAGGGCAATTTCTTCCTGAAGCCGAACGGCGTGTTCCTGATTGGCAGGGACGGCAAGGCCGCGGTCATGGAAAGCAGCGCCTATGCCGCCGCCAAGCCCGATGCGGTCTTCGCCACGCAGTCGGGCCCGATGCTGGTGATCGATGGCGCGCTGCATCCGCGCTTCGACCAGAATGGAACCTCGCGCTATGTCCGCAACGGGGTTGGCGTGCGCGATGGCGATACCGTCGTGCTGGCGATCTCGCGGTCGGAAGTCAGCCTTGGCAGCTTCGCGCGGCTGTTCCGCGACGCGTTGTCCTGTCCCAATGCGCTGTTCCTCGATGGTGTGGTCTCGGCGCTGTCGGATGGCGGCAGGATGATCGTCGGCGGGAAGTATCCCGCGGGTCCCATCATCGCAGTGTCGGCCAAGAGGGCGGCGGCGCAGTAGCCTCTTGCGATAGCCTGCGTTGCCGCGTCTGCCAAATCCGTGCCAACAGAATATAGCTATAGCTAAATCTTAAAGCATCCGCTATGCTCGCCGCGATCTGGAGGATGCAGGCATGAGCGGGACGAAATCCTTGCTGGGGCGAAAGCTCGATCGAAGGCTGCTTCTGGCCGGCGGCCTCGCGGCTGCCGGCGGCACAGCGGTGGTGGCAAGCGCGGCGCGCGGGCAGACAAGCCATGTCGGTCACGAGATGCCGGCGGTTGCGGCTGCCGAAAACCAGCCGGCGCATTTGTCCGCTCATGGAGCGATGATGACGGTCGGTGAGGTCGACGACACCCGAAACGGCTTCGACCCGGTCAAGCTGGTCAACGAATGGGAGACCGGTACGGTGTCGACGCTGCCGGACGGGCGCACGCTTCGCACCTTCGAAGTCACGGCGGAAGACAAGGAGATCGAGATTGCGCCCGGCATCATGTTCCCGGCCTGGACCTACAATGGCCGCGTGCCGGGCCCGTCGCTGCGGGCGACCGAAGGCGAACGCCTGCGGATCGTCTTCCGCAACCAAGGCTCGCATCCGCATTCGATGCATTTCCACGGCATCCACGCCGCGCGCATGGACGGCGTCCCGGGTGCCGGCCTGGTCGGGCCGGGCGAGGAGTTCGTCTACGAGTTCGATGCCAGGCCGTTCGGCTGTCACCTCTACCACTGCCACGCGCTGCCGCTGAAGCGGCATATCCAGAAGGGCATGTACGGTGCCTTCGTCATCGATCCCGACCCTGCCCGGCATCCGGAGCACGAGGCGGTCGCCCGCTCACGCCTGCTCGGCTCGCCCGAGAATGCAAACTGGCAGGAATTCGTGATGGTCATGAACGCCTTCGACACCAACTTCGACAACGAGAACGAGGTCTATGCCGTCAACACGGTCGCCCACGCCTATGCGAAGAAGCCGATCCGGGTGCTGAAGGACAAGCCCGTCCGCATCTACCTCGTCAATGTCGTCGAGTTCGATCCGATCAACTCCTTCCACCTGCACGCCAATTTCTTCGACTATTACAATCAGGGTACGACGCTCACGCCGACGCTGAAGACCGTCGACCTGATCACCCAGTGCCAGGCCGAGCGCGGCATTCTCGAGTTCCATTTCCGCGAGCACGAGCCGGGCCTCTATATGTTCCATCCTCACCAGTCCGAGTTCACCGAGCTCGGCTGGTCCGGCATGTTCGATGTCGTGGAGGCTCTGTCGTGACCGATACGAGCCAGCCCAATACGCGTGCCGCGCGCCCAACTCGGGTCAATCTGCTCTGGATCGGGCTGCCTTTGACCGTCCTGGCGATAGCCATCGCCTGGCTGCTGTCTTCCGATCCGCTGTCGAGCTTCCGCAATGGCGCGCCACCGGTCGAGAACATCACCTTCGAGCGGACGATCCTTGGCACCGATGGCATTCGCGTCCTTGTCCGTGCCGGCGGATCGGAACCGATGACGATCGCGCAGGTCCAGGTCGACGACGCCTACTGGCAATTCACGCAGGACCCGCCGGGCCCGATCGCGCGCGGCTCGACGGCATGGATCAACCTGCCATATCCCTGGGTGTTGGGGGAGGCGCATGCTATCAATGTCGTGACCAGCACCGGGACGACATTCGGACATGAGATCGCGGTGGCTGTGCCAACGCCGACCCGTGACTCGCTGAGCCTTGTCGCGCAGGCGGTGCTCGGCGCCTTTGTCGGCATCCTGCCTGTGGCGATCGGTCTGATGTTCTACCCCGCGCTTCGCGGCGTCGGACGCAGCGGCATGGACTTCCTCCTGTCGCTGACTGTCGGCTTGCTCGCCTTCCTTTTCGTCGATGCGCTGGAGGACGCCTTCGAACTGGCTAGCGAAGCTGCAGCCCTGTTCCAGGGGCCGACGATGATCGTGCTTGCCGCCACCGCGAGTTTCCTGCCGCTGATGGCGGCGGGCCGGCGGAGCGGCGCGCCGACCGGCCTGGCGCTCGCCACCTTCATCGCGCTCGGCATCGGCCTGCACAATCTCGGCGAAGGACTGGCGATCGGCGCCGCCTTCGCGTCGGGCGCGGCGGGGCTGGGCACCTTCCTGGTGCTCGGTTTCACCTTGCACAACATCACCGAGGGCATCGGCATCGCCGCGCCGATCCTGAAGCAGCGCCCGCCACTCAGGACCTTCGCCGCGCTGACGCTGCTGGCGGGCGGCCCCGCCGTCATCGGCCTGTGGATCGGCAGCCTCGCCTATGCGCCGCAATGGTCGGCGCTGGCGCTGGCGGTCGGTGCCGGCGCAATCCTGCAGGTGATCGTTGAACTCGTGTCGATGCAGCTTCGCCAGCGCGCCGACGGCACGCGGGCACTGCTTGCTCCGAGTGCGATGGCCGGCCTGGCCGCCGGCGTCGGCTTCATGTACCTGACGGCGATGCTGGTGAAGATCTGAGCAATCCCAGGAAAGTATGAAAACGGTTTTCCGTCCGGAACTCCGTCAAAACAAGGATCTGGAACGGTTAGCGTTTCGATGAAAGGTTCCACGCGGAGCCGTCCGGCTGCCTCAATCCGGGACGCTGGTCTGCAGGGCCAGCGCATGCAGAACGCCGCCCATATTGCCCTTCAGCGCGTCATAGACCATCTGGTGCTGCTGGACGCGGCTTTTTCCGCGAAAACTCTCGGCCACCACTTCGGCGGCGTAATGGTCGCCGTCGCCGGCCAGGTCGCGGATCGTCACCTTGGCGTCCGGAATGCCTTCCTTGATCAGCCGTTCGATGTCGTGGGCATCCATTGCCATGCGGGTTTTCCTATCAGGTACTGATCTCATAGATATGGCCCGGATGGCGGATGCACCACTTCCAAAGGCGCACAAGGCGCCATCCCGACCAAAATATTATGGGTCCACAACCTCGTTTGCCATGAAGCGAGGAAACCAGGATTCGTGGGCGGCGGTCAATTCGCTGACCGGGATCGCCCGCGCCTCGCCGAGTTTCAGGTCGCGGCCGCCGGTCGAGCCGATCCAGGGCGCGAAGATGCCGAGCTTGCCCTGTTCCTCGCGAATGGCGTCCCATTCCTTGCTTTGCGGGTCGATCGACAGCGTCAACAGGTAGCGGCCCTGGTCCTCGCCGAAGAACACCGGGATCGGATCGGTCCCGACAAGGCCAGGGATGGTGGCGCCGATGCCCGACGCCATGGCCATTTCGGCCAGCGCCACGGCAAGGCCGCCGTCGGAAAGGTCATGCGCGGCGGTGACAATGCCGGAGGCGATCAGCGCGCGGACGTGATCACCGACGCGCTTTTCATGCTCGAGGTCGACAGGCGGCGGCGGGCCGTCGCCGCGGCCATGGATGTCGCGCATAAAGACGGACTGGCCGAGATGGCTGCCCCACGTCGCCGGCGCGCCGACCAGCACGATCATCTGGCCTTCGCCGGCAAAGCCGACGCGCGCCATTTTCGACCAGTCGGCGATCAGCCCGACGCCGCCGATCGTCGGTGTCGGCAGGATGCCGCGTCCGTTGGTTTCGTTGTAGAGCGAGACATTGCCCGAGACGATCGGGAAGCCGAGCGCGCGGCAGGCATCGCCGATGCCTTTCACCGCGCCGACCAGCTGGCCCATGATCTCCGGCCGTTCCGGATTGCCGAAATTGAGGTTGTCGGTGGCCGCAAGCGGCAGGGCGCCGGTCGCGGTCAGGTTGCGCCAGCATTCGGCCACCGCCTGCTTGCCGCCTTCATAGGGATCGGCCTCGCAATAGCGCGGCGTCACGTCGGAGGAGAAGGCGAGCGCCTTGGACGCATGGCCCTCGACGCGCACCACGCCGGCATCGCCGCCGGGAAGCTGCAACGAATTGCCCTGGATCAGCGTATCATACTGCTCCCACACCCAGCGGCGCGAGGAGAGGTCCGGCCCGCCAAGCAGCTTGAGCAGCGCATCGGCGACATCGGCCCTGGGTGCGTCCCCGACCGCGAGTGGCGCCGGCTTCTTCGGCTCGACCCAGGGGCGATCATATTCAGGCGCCTGGTCGCCGAGTTCCTTGATCGGCAAATTGGCGACCTCGTCGCCCTGGTGCAGAACGCGGAAGCGCAGATCGTCAGTGGTCTTGCCGACGATGGCGAAGTCGAGACCCCATTTGTGGAAGATCGCCTCGGCCTCTTTCTCTTTCTCGGGGCGCAGCACCATCAGCATGCGCTCCTGGCTTTCAGACAGCATCATCTCATAGGCGCTCATGCGCTCCTCGCGCACCGGCACCCTGTCGAGGTCGAGCTCGATGCCGAGATCGCCCTTGGCGCCCATCTCGACGGCCGAGCAAGTCAGGCCGGCGGCACCCATGTCCTGGATGGCGATGACCGCGCCCGAGGCCATCAGTTCGAGGCAGGCCTCCAGCAGGCATTTCTCTGTGAAGGGATCGCCGACCTGCACGGTCGGCCGTTTCTCCTCGATCTTGTCGTCGAATTCGGCCGAGGCCATGGTGGCGCCGCCGACGCCGTCGCGCCCGGTCTTGGCGCCGAGATAGACGACCGGCAGGCCGACGCCCTTGGCCTCGGACAGGAAGATGGCATCCGTCTTCGCAAGGCCCGCGGCGAAAGCGTTGACCAGGATATTGCCGTTGTAGCGCGGGTCGAAATTGACCTCGCCGCCGACCGTCGGCACGCCGAAGGAATTGCCGTAGCCGCCAACGCCGGACACCACGCCGGCCACCAGATGCCTGGTCTTCGGATGGTCCGGCGCGCCGAAGCGCAGCGCGTTCATCGCCGCCACCGGCCTTGCGCCCATGGTGAAGACGTCGCGCAGGATGCCGCCGACGCCGGTCGCAGCACCCTGGTAGGGCTCGATATAGGAGGGATGGTTATGGCTCTCCATCTTGAAGACGACGCAGTCGCCGTCGCCGATGTCGACCACGCCGGCATTCTCGCCCGGTCCCTGGATCACCTGCGGGCCGCTGGTCGGCAGGGTGCGCAGCCATTTCTTCGAGGATTTGTAGGAGCAGTGCTCGTTCCACATCGCCGAAAAGATACCGAGTTCGGTAAAGCTTGGCTCACGTCCGACCAGATCGAGGATGCGCTGATATTCGTCGGGCTTCAGCCCGTGCGCGGCAATGAGCTCCGGGGTGATCGGCACGGAATTGGAAATGGTCATGGGCGGCGGTTTGTATCCGTGGGAGAGGGGAATTCGAGTCCCCTCTTATCGCAAGCTTGAGGCCGATACACCCCATAGATTGACGAAAAACGGCGGAAAGCCACAAGGTGGCGGAGGCTGCGGGATCAGGCGTGGCCGAGCTCAGGAAAAACTGTCGTAGCCGGCGCGGCCTTCATCGAGCAGGCGCCGGATCACCGCGACGCCACCGGCGACATCCTTATCCTGGCGCGGTTGTGAGACGCCGAAACGCACGCCATGGAAGACCTGTTCGGAGCGGCCTGCCTTGAATTCGTCCTCATCGTCGATGAGCACGCCCTGCGCCAGGCAGGCATTCTTGAACGTGCCGGAGAGCCACGGGTCCGGCAAGGTCAACCAGACGAAGGGGACATTGTCTCTCGCCTCGAAGTCGAAGCCTTCAAGCGTCTCGCGCACGATGGCGATGCGCGCCTGGATCTCGGCGATGCAATGCTTACGGATATCGCCAGCCTGGCCGGACATCACCAGCCTGGTGCCGACCTCGGCCAGCAGGAAGGGCAGGCCGCCGGTCATCATCTTGTGCGCGACGCGGATGCGATGGCGATAGGCTGGCGGGCAGGAAAGCCAGCCGCCGCGTACGCCGGCGGCAACCGATTTCGACAGGCCTCCGGCGACAATTGTGCGCTCGGGGGCATATTCGGCCAGCAACGGCGTTGGATCGTCGGTCAGATCGCCATAAAGATCGTCCTCGATTAGCGCCACATTGTATTCACGCGCGATCTGCGCGATCGCCTGCCGCCGCTCCGCTGGCATCGTCACCAAGGTCGGGTTCTTCGCGGTGGGCATCAGGAACATCACCTTGGGATGCTTCTGCGCGCAGACGCGTTCGAAATCCTCGGGGTCGACGCCTTCGTTGTCGGTCGCAACCAGTGCCGTTCGGCGGCCGATCAGGCCGGCGCTGCGCGAAATCTGCGAATAGGTGAGATGCTCAAAGACGACGTAGTCGCCAGGCATGGTGAGCGC
>NZ_RZOT01000210.1:0-9349 GCF_003999085.1 Mesorhizobium sp. M4A.F.Ca.ET.090.04.2.1 | reverse complement strand
ATATAGGGGATGATGTCCTTGCCGAAGTCGCGGCTGGAGCCGGGCTCGGCGGCGTCACGGCGCAGCTGCTCCATCAGGAACTTGGTCTTGAACACATAGATGCCCATCGAGGCCAGGGCGAAATCCGGCTTGTCGGGGATGCCGGGCGGGTCGGCGGGCTTTTCGATGAATGAGATGATAGTGTCCTTGGCATCGACATGCATGACGCCGAAACCGGTCGCTTCCATGCGCGGCACTTCGAGGCAGCCGACGGTGACGTCGGCATTGGCGTCGACATGCTGGCGCAGCATCAGCTCGTAGTCCATCTTGTAGATGTGGTCGCCGGCCAGGATCACCATGTATTCGGGGCCATAGGCCTCGATGATGTCGATGTTCTGGTAGACCGCGTCCGCCGTGCCCTCATACCACTGCGTCTCCGAGACGCGCTGGCTGGCCGGCAGGATGTCGAAGCTCTCGTTTCGCTCTGGGCGCAGGAAGTTCCAGCCGCGCTGCAGGTGGCGAATCAGCGAATGTGCCTTGTACTGGGTGGCGACGCCAAGGCGGCGAATGCCGGAGTTCAGCGCATTGGACAGCGCGAAATCGATGATGCGCGTCTTGCCGCCGAAATAGACCGCGGGCTTGGCGCGCCGGTCGGTCAATTCCTTGAGACGGCTGCCGCGCCCGCCGGCCAGCACATAGGCCATAGCGTCGCGTGCCAGCGGCTGGGTTCTTTTCAAGTCTGCCATTTTTACCCTCCCAAATTACCAGTGTGCGGCATCGTTCAGTCCGGGACAAATTCGAGCATGATCGTCGACAGCGGCGGCAAAAGCATCGTCGCCGATACGCCTCCTCCTTCCGCCCTGGCCTCGACCACGCCGCCATTGCCCTTGCCCGAACCGCCATAATCCGAGGCGTCGGTGTTGATGATCTCGCGCCAGCTGCCGGCCTTCGGCAGCGGCACGCGGTAATTGTCGCGCGGCACCGGCGTGAAATTGGAGATGACGGCGATCGGATTGCCGTCCGGCGCGCTGCGCAGCCAGGCGAACACCGAATTCTCGCTGTCGTCGACGATCAGCCAGGAAAAGCCGTCCGGCTCACAGTCGCGCGCATGCAGCGCCGGACGCGAGCGGTAGAGGTAATTGAGGTCGCGCACTACCTGCCAGATACCGCGATGCGGAGCGTGGTCAAGCAAGTCCCAGTCTAGCGCTCGCGCCTCGCTCCATTCGCGGCGCTGCGCGAATTCCTGGCCCATGAACAAAAGCTTCTTGCCGGGATAGCCCCACATGAAGGCGTAGTAGGCGCGCAAGGTGGCGAATTTCTGCCAGTCGTCGCCGGCCATCTTGCCCAGCAGCGTGCCCTTGCCATGCACGACCTCGTCATGGGAGAGCGGCAGCACGAAATTCTCGGAGAAGGCGTAGACAAGGCCGAAGGTGATGTCGTTGTGGTGGTGCTTGCGATAGATCGGTTCCTTGGAGAAATACTCCAGCGTGTCGTGCATGAAGCCCATGTTCCACTTGAAGCCGAAGCCCAGCCCGCCCTCATGCACCGGCCGCGACACTTTCGGCCATGAGGTCGATTCCTCGGCGATGGTCACCACGCCGGGATGGTGGCCGTAGAGCTCCTTGTTCATCTTCTGCAGGAAGGCGACCGCCTCAAGGTTCTCGCGTCCACCCTTCTCGTTGGGGATCCACTCGCCGGCCTTGCGGGAATAGTCGAGGTAGAGCATCGAGGCAACCGCGTCGACGCGCAGGCCGTCGACATGGTATTTCTCGGCCCAGAACAGCGCGTTGTTGACCAGGAACGATACCACCTCGCGGCGGCCGAAATTGTAGATCGCGGTGTTCCAGTCCGGGTGGAAACCCTGGCGCGGATCGGCGTGCTCGTAAAGCGCGGTGCCGTCGAACTTCACGAGGCCATGCTCGTCCACCGGAAAATGCGCCGGCACCCAGTCGAGGATGACGCCGACGCCGGCGCGATGCGCACCGTCGACGAACCGGGCAAAGCCATCGGGATCGCCGAAGCGGGCGGTCGGCGCGTAGAGGCCGGTGGTCTGGTAGCCCCAGGACGGATCGTAGGGATGCTCGGAGATCGGCAGGAACTCGATATGGGTGAAGCCCGTATCGACGGCATAGGGGATCAGGCGAGCGGCGAGCTCGTCCCAGCTCAGGAACGTGCCGTCGTCGCGAAGCTGCCATGATCCGGCATGGACCTCGTAGATCGAGATCGCCTCGCGCCTGGGATCGGCATTGCGCCAGAACGTGCGGTGCGCCTCGTCGCCCCACTCATGCGCTTTCGGCGGCGCCGTCACCGACGCGGTAGCCGGGCGCAGTTCCGACTCGAAGGCGAACGGATCGGCCTTAAGCGGCAGCCGCACGCCGTCGGGGGCGATGATCTCGAACTTGTAGGGTTGGCCGGCGCCGATATCGGGGATGAACAGCTCCCAGATGCCGGTGTCGCGGCGGTCGCGCATCGTGTGCCTGCGCCCGTCCCATTCGTTGAATGCGCCGACCACCGAGACGCGCCGCGCATTGGGCGCCCAGACGGCGAAATGCACGCCGGTGGCGCCCTCATGGTCGATGACATGGGCGCCGAGCTTGTCGAAGAGCCTGAGATGCGAGCCCTCGGCGATATAGTAGTCGTCCAACGGGCCGAGCACCGGACCGAAGGAATAGGGATCGGTCAGCCACCAGTCGCCGCCGGCGTTCCTGGCATGATAGCGCAGCGGCTGACGCTTCCTGAGCGTGAGCTTGCCCTCGAAGAAGCCCGCATCGTCGCGTCGCGACAGCTCGCCTGCCGTCTTGCCGCTCAGCGTGTAGGCGGTGACGAACTCGGCGTTCGGCACAAAGCAGCGGGCAACAAAACCCTTGCCGGCCTCATGCACGCCGAGAACCGCGAAGGGATCGCCATGCGTACCGGCGACAATCGCCGCGACATCGCCGGCTGGCGCCAGTCCGTCCGGCCCGCTCGTCGCAGCGGTCGCGCGCGGCTTCCTCATCAGGCGGTCGCCCTCCCTGGGCACTCGTACTCAAATACTAGCGGAGGTTTGACTTCGACATCTGCATCGCCGACTGGTCCTGGATCGGTCGCAAGTGTCAAACTCACTCCACTAGGGGCCACGTTGTTCGTGACCTCATGCAATCATATCAGACGGGCACGTTCCAGATTTCTTTCGCATATTGGCGGATCGTGCGATCGGAAGAGAACCAGCCGACGCGGGCGACGTTGCGGATGGCGCGCGCGTACCAGTCGGGGCTGTTGCGCCAGACGGTATCGACGTCGCGCTGGGTGGCCGCGTAAGTGTCGAAGTCGGCCGCCACCATGAACCAGTCGCTGTTGTAGAGGCCGTCGATCAATGCGCGGTAGCGCTGCGGATCGTCAGGCGAGAAGACGCCCGAGGAGATGGCGGCGAGTGCCTGTGAAAGTTCCGGCGAGGCTTCGATCACCGCGCGCGGATTGTAGCCGTTGTTGCGCCGGTCGGCGACCTCGGCGGTGGTCAGGCCGAAGATGAAGATGTTGTCGTCGCCGACGCATTCCTTGATCTCGACATTGGCGCCGTCGAGCGTGCCGATGGTCAGCGCGCCGTTCAACGCGAACTTCATGTTGCCGGTGCCGGAGGCTTCCATGCCGGCGGTCGAGATCTGCTCGGAAAGGTCCGCGGCCGGCATCAGCACTTCGGCCAGGCTGACATTGTAGTTCGGCACGAACACGACCTTGAGCAGGCCGCGCACCGCCGGATCGCGGTTGATGACCCTGGCGACGTCGTTGGCGAGTTTGATGATCAGCTTGGCGTTGTGGTAGCTGGGCGCCGCCTTGCCGCCGAAGAATTTTACGCGCGGCATCCAGTCGCGCTCGGGATGCGAGCGGATCTGGTCGTAGAGCGCGACGGCTTCCAGGATGTTGAGCAGCTGACGCTTGTACTCGTGGATGCGCTTGACCTGAATGTCGAACAGCGCCGAGGGGTCGAGCTTGATGCCGAGCCGGTCGGCGACCAGGTTGGCGAGCCTCGACTTGTTCGCCCGCTTCACCGCCGCGAACTTCTCGCGGAACGAGGCATCGCCGGCAAAGGCGTCGAGCCCCTTGATGGCGTCGATATCGTCCAGGAAGCGGTCGCCGATCGCCTCGCGGGCAAGCGCGGTGAGGCCGGGATTGCACTGGATCAGCCAGCGCCGCGGCGTGATGCCGTTGGTCTTGTTGTTGATGCGGTCGGGATAGAGCTTGTGGAGGTCGGCGAACACCGTCTCCTTCATCAGCTCGGTGTGCAGCGCCGAGACGCCGTTGATCGAATGCGAGCCGACGAAGGCCAGATTGCCCATGCGCACGCGGCGGTCGCCATTCTCCTGGATCAGCGAAATGCGACTGATCTGCTCGCCCGAGAACTTGTTGGTGGCGCGCGCCTCGAGCAGCACCTCGGCATTGATGGCGTAGACGATCTGCATGTGGCGCGGCAAAAGCCGCTCGAACAGCGGCACCGGCCAGCTTTCCAGCGCCTCGGGCAGCAGCGTGTGGTTGGTGTAGCCGAAGGTGCGCTTGGTGATGTCCCAGGCCTGGTCGAAATCCATGCCGTGGACATCCATCAGAAGCCGCATCAGTTCGGGCACGGCGATCGCCGGATGGGTGTCGTTGAGATGGATCGCCGCCTTGTCCGGCAGCGACTGCAGGTCGCCATATTGGCTGAGATGGCGCTGGACGATGTCCTGCAGCGAGGCGGTGGAGAAGAAATACTCCTGGCGCAGCCTGAGCTCCTGCCCGGCCATGTGGGAATCAGCAGGATAGAGTACGCGCGACAGAGCGTCGGCCTTGTTGCTTTCGGCCAGCGCGCCGATGTGGTCGCCGGCATTGAACTTGTCGAGCAGGATTGGATCGATCGGCATGCCGGACCACAGCCGCAGCGTGTTGACGCGATTGGCTCGCCAGCCGGCGACCGGCGTGTCGTAGGCGACGGCCAGCACATGCTCGGTTGGCTTCCAGACGTGGCGCTCGAGCCTTCCGTCCTTGGAGGTGATCGATTCCACCGAGCCGCCGAAGCCGACCTCGAAGGAGCGCTCGCGCCGCTCGAACTCCCAGGGATTGCCATGATCGAGCCAGGTTTCCGGCAGCTCGACCTGCCAGCCGTCATGGATCTCCTGGCGGAACATGCCGTTGGCATAGCGGATGCCATAGCCGTGCGCCGGAATGCCGACGGTTGCCATGCTCTCCATGAAGCAGGCGGCAAGCCGGCCGAGGCCGCCATTGCCGAGCGCGGCATCGGGTTCGAGCCCGGCGATGAGGTCGAGGTCGACGCCGAGCGAGCGCAGCGCCTCGCGCATGTTGTCCATCAGGCCGAGATTGGAGAAGGCGTCGCGCATCAGGCGGCCGATGAGGAATTCCAGCGACAGATAGTAGACGCGCTTCTCCTGCTGGGCGTAGGCCTCCTGGGTGGCCTGCATCCACTGATCGACGACGCGGTCGCGCACGACCTTGATCGATGCGGTGAGCCAGTCGTACTGGGTGGCGACGTTGGTGCCCTTACCGACCCTGTATTTGAGGGCCAGCAAGACTTCGTCGGCGAGCGTCTTGGGGTCGGGGATTTCCAGGATGGGAGCTTCGGTCGTCATCGCGTTTGTCATGTCGCCTCTCGTGCGGTTGCCATGATCATACCGGCTTTCACGGTTCCTCCCACCCTACCCTAGTGCATTGCAGCATATATTCAATCGATTTAGGTCGATAGGCAACCGATTCATCTGCGGCAATTTACCCGACGAGGCGGATCAGGCGGCCAGCGCGTCCTCCGGCGGCTTCTTCGCGCCGGTCATCAACGCGACCGCATCCGACATGGAAATCTGCTTCGGATCGACGACGCAGAGGCGTCGTCCAAGCCGGTGGATGTGGATGCGGTCGGCCACCTCGAAGACATGCGGCATGTTGTGCGAGATGAGCACGATCGGCAGGCCGCGCTTCTTGACGTCGAGGATCAGCTCCAGCACTCGGCGGCTTTCCTTGACGCCGAGCGCCGCGGTCGGTTCATCCATGATCACCACTTTCGAGCCGAAGGCGGCGGCACGCGCCACCGCCACGCCCTGGCGCTGGCCGCCGGACAGCGTTTCCACCGCCTGGCTGATGTTCTGGATGGTCATCAGGCCGAGTTCGGTGAGCTTGTCGCGGGCGCGCTTTTCCATCGCCGGACGGTCGAGCATGCGAAGCCAGCTGCCGAGCGGGCCGGGCTTGCGGATCTCGCGGCCGAGGAACATGTTGTCGGCGATCGACAGCGCCGGCGACAAGGCCAGGTTCTGGTAGACGGTCTCGATGCCGGCTTCGCGGGCCTCGATAGGTGACTTGAACAGAACCTGTTTGCCGTCCAGCTCGATGGTCCCTTCGTCGGGGTGCACCGCGCCGGAGATCGCCTTGATCAGCGTCGACTTGCCGGCGCCGTTGTCGCCGATCACCGCCAGGATTTCTCCCGGGTAGAGATCGAAGTCGCAGTTGTTGAGCGCTGTGACGCGGCCATAGCGCTTGGTGAGACCGCGCGCGGTGAGGACAGGCTGCTGGGTCATGACTACACCGAAACCTTTCTGATCCACTGGTCGATCGCGACGGCGCCGATGATCAGCACGCCGGTGAGCAGCACCTTCCATTGCGGATCGGCGCCCAGCATGTTGAGGCCCATCGAGACGACGCCGACGATCATGGCGCCGAACAGCGTGCCGAGGATCGAGCCGCGGCCGCCAAAGAGCGAGATGCCGCCGATCACGGTCGCGGTAATGGCCTGCAGATTGTAGTCGGTGACGGCGGCCGACGGTGAGATCGAACCGTTGCGGCCGATCGAGACCCAAGCCGCGAAAGCGGCGATCAGGCCGGCGAGCGTATAGACGGCGATCAACACCTTCTTGGTCTGGATGCCCGACAGCTTCGCCGCCTCGGGGTCGTCGCCAACGGCGTAGACGTGGCGTCCCCAGGCGGTGTGGTTGAGCACATACCACAGCACCGCCACCAGCACGACCGTGGCAATGACGCCGGCTGTCAGCACGGCGGAGCCGACCCTGAAGCTCATCGCGAACAGGTGCAGAAGCGGCGCCTGCGCATCGACATCGGCGTCGCGGATCGTCTCGTTGGCCGAATAGATGAAATTCGTGGCCATGACGATGTTCCAGGTGCCGAGCGTGACGATGAACGGCGGCAGCTTCATGTAGGCGACCAGCAGGCCGTTGAGCAGCCCGCAGGCGCCACCTGCAGCAAGGCCTACCACCACCGCGAGAATGGTCGGCATACCGTAGGTGATGGCGCAATTGCCCATGATGACGGCCGAAATCACCATGATCACGCCGATCGACAGATCGATGCCGGCGGTCAGGATGACCAGCGTCTGGGCGGCGCCGAGAATGCCGACGATGGCGATCTGCTGCAGGATCAGCGTCAGTGTGTAGGACGAGAAGAACCGTCCGCCGATGGCGATACCGAAGATGATGATCGACAAGACCAGCACGATCAGCGGCACGGCGGCCGGCGTGGAGTGCAGGAAATGCTGGGCGCGCTTGACTAATGACTTGCCGTGCTCATCGAAGGCGGCGACGCTGGTGTCGCTGCTCGAGAGAACCTTCTCGAATTCCTGAATCTGAGACATATCTCCTCCCGTCTGCGCGGAGCTTCTCACGGCTCCCCGTCCCGTTCACGCATTCCGGTCTGTCGCCTGGATTGTCAGCGCCAACGAAAGCGCATCGTCCACCCGATGCGGCCGGGGATCAAGCCCCAGCCGCAAGGTTTGTGTGCCGGTCAGCCCAGCATCAGCCCCAGCACTTGTCGAGGCCTTCCTTGGTGTCGATCGACTTGACGCCGTTGGCCGGCTTGTCGGTGACGAGGTTGACGCCGGTGTCGAAGAAGTTCTTGCCTTCGGTCGGCTTCGGCTTGGTGCCGTCCTTGGCGAAAGCGGCGATCGCCTCGATACCGAGCGCGGCCATCTGCAGCGGATATTGCTGCGAAGTGGCGCCGATGACGCCTTCGGTGACCGACTTGACGCCGGGGCAGCCGCCGTCGACCGAGACGATCAGCACCTGCTTCTCGAGGCCTACTGCCTTGAGCGCCTGGTAGGCGCCGACGGCGGCCGGCTCGTTGATGGTGTGGATGACGTTGATGGTGTTGTCCTTCTGCAGAAGGTTCTCCATCGCCTTGCGGCCACCCTCTTCATTGCCGTTGGTCACGTCATGGCCGACGATGCGCGGATCGTCCTCATCGCCGATCTTGTTGGGGTCTTTCACGTCGATGCCGTAGCCCATCATGAAGCCCTGGTCGCGCAGCACGTCCACGGTCGGCTGCGACGGGGTCAGGTCGAGGAAGCCGATCTTGGCGTCCTTGGCCTTGTCGCCGAGCGTCGCGGCGGCCCAGGCGCCGATCAGCTTGCCGGCTTCGAGGTTGTCCGTGGCGAAGGTCGCGTCGGCCGCGTCGATCGGATCGAGCGGTGTGTCAAGCGCGATCACCAGCAGGCCGGCGTCACGCGCCTTCTTCACCGTCGGGACGATGCCCTTGGTGTCGGACGCGGTGATCAGGATACCCTTGGCGCCGTCGGCGATGCAGCTTTCGATCGCCGCCACCTGGCTCTCGCTGTCACCGTCGATCTTGCCGGCATAGGTCTTGAGATCGACGCCGAGTTCCTTGGCCTTGGCGGTCGCACCCTCCTTCATCTTGACGAAGAAGGGATTGGTGTCAGTCTTGGTGATCAGGCAGGCGCCGACGCCGGCGGCCGATGCCGTCGAGGCGAACGCCATCAGGCCCAACCCGGCGGCCGCAAACACGGTGGACTTCAGCAGTGCTTTCTTGGTCACGATTTTCCTCCCAGTGGAACCATTGCGGACGCCGGGCCACCCGGCGTCTCAAGCGCATCCAACCATTTCTCCCAGCGTGGACGCCCCTTCAAAAGACACCAGTCCGAGACGGCTGTCAATAATTAAATCACTCTTATTTATTATTGACAGCCTTGCGTCGTTCACTCATTCTGCACGAAAAGCATTGAGGGGAAACGACGGAGGAAACAGGGTGGAGACCGGCATTGCGAGGCACGGTTCGCCCGAGGCGGCAGAGAGCCGCCTGCACCGCGGCACCAACCAGAGCGGCATGCGCGACCACAATGAGCGGCTTGTGCTGTCGTTGGTGCGCCAGCATGGCAGCCTCGCCAAATCCGACATAGCGCGCATGACCGGGCTTTCGGCGCAGACCGTTTCGGTCATCATGCGCGAGCTGGAGGACGACAGGCTGCTGGTGCGCCAGGCACCGCTGCGCGGCAGGATCGGCCAGCCCTCCATTCCCATGGCGCTCAACCCGGAAGGCGCCTTCTTCATCGGCCTCAAGATCGGCCGCCGCAGCGCCGAGCTGGTGCTGATCGACTTCCTCGGCAATGTGCGCT
>NZ_RZOT01000020.1:0-23891 GCF_003999085.1 Mesorhizobium sp. M4A.F.Ca.ET.090.04.2.1 | reverse complement strand
GTCCGGACTGCCGTTGGCAACCGAGTTGGCCGACCGCCGCTGGCGGCTGATCCTGGCCGTCCAGATCGATGAGGCGCTGGCGACGTTGAAGGCTTGCCGAATTCGGCCGGCGCGCATTGCCGGCCTGCGCCCGGCGCTGCTGCCCTGGGCGCTCAAACTGCCCGACTGGCTGTTCCGGCGGCTGGCGCGGCGCATGCTGGCCATCGACCCCGAGGCGCGCTCGTCCATGTGGGACGATCTGCAGCGTGGACGGCCGACGGAGATCGGCGAATTGCAAGGCGCGGTGCTCGCTCTCGCCGAAAAGGCGGGCGTTCCGACACCCTTGACGGCACGGGTCGCGGCCCTGGTGCGCGAGGCCGAGCAGCAAAAGCGCGGCTCGCCCCGGCTGCCTCCGGAAGCGGTCACACCTGATCGTCGATCAGGGTGATTTTCTGCCAGATCTTGCGCGACAGGTTGGACGCCAGGTTCTCGACGTCGTTGACGCCGTCGATGACCACGGCGTCATTGACGGACTGGGCGAACAGCGCCGCGATCTTGCCGGTGATCGACAGCATCTCCGAGCAATAGTCGAGGTAGCGGGCGAGGTCGGCGGCATTGGTGATGCGGGCCGGCGAATGCGAGGTCGGCTTGAAATTCGCCGACAGCGTCGCCGGGTCCTTGGTCAGCTGGTGCATGTCGATGACATGGATCAGCGAACGCAGGCCGTGCAGCTGGCGAAACACCTGCTTGCGCTTGATGCGCTCCTCGGTTCTGATCAGCGCCAAGAAGCCGATCACGGCGAGGATGATCATGTTGAGCGAGGCTTCGATGCCTTGCACCGACTGCAGGGCGTCGCTGGTCCGCGAAAGCCGGTCGAGCGGCAGGATGGTGCCGACGAAGACGAACACCAGCGCACCGGCAATGACGGCGGCGGCGATGAGGCCGCGCAGCCACCAGAGCGGCGCTTCCAGCGCCTTGGCGCCCTTTGCCAGGTCGCGCGACAGCGACACCAGCTCGGCGGCGACGCCGCGCAGGCCGGCATCGGGAAACCGCTCGGCGACGCGCTCCTCCAGCCGCTCGGCGGTCTCGATGATCAGCTTCGGATCAAGCGTGCGGTAGCGCATGGCGAGGATCGTCGCTCAGGAATCGGCTGGCGCGTTGGTGCGCCTGCCATAGCGGTTGGGGCCGGGCTGCCCCGGAAACAGGCAAAGCACGAGGAAGGCGACGATCGAGACGACCGGCACGAACAGCACCAGCGCCGCGATCCCGGGCTTGTCGAGATCGTGCAGCCGCTTCACCGCCAGAACGATGTTCGACCATAGCGAGCCGATGAAGGCGATGAAGAAGATGAACGACCACATGTTGCTCTCGGGCGAGCCTTCTGGCACCAGCGTGAAGCGATACAGAGGAAATGCCTGGACGATGGCGACCAGCAATCCGCCGAGAAAATAGGCCGCGCGGCTGACGCGGCCCGAGGTTTTGAAGAAAAGCCAGGTAAGGTCGGATTTTTCAGGCAAGCGGATCCGGTCCATACTGATTGGCGCCCCTGGTGCCTTCAAGGATGCCGAGTTCGACCAGCAACCAGATGCCGCCGATGATAGGTATAAGGCCGATCAGCGTCCACCAGCCCGACTTGTTACGGTCGTGCCAGCGTTTGGCATAGAGGGCAATCGCGAAATAGATCGACGCCAGCGAGACGAGGACGCCGATGATGCCGATCTGGCCGCCGCTGGCCGTAGTGAAACGCGTGCCGAGGATCGCGTCGAGAATGAAGGCAATGATGGCGATGACAATGAATACACCGATGCCAGCCCAGAACTTGGCGCGGTTGATGCGACCCTCGAAGCTTGTCAGAAGATACTTCCAGTCCATGACGCCCCTCCGTGTTGAACCAGCGCGACGGATTGTCGCGCCGGCGGAGGGTGCGTCCGTTTCCCGAAAAGATCAATCGCGAAGCAGTTCGTTGATCGAGGTCTTGGAGCGGGTCTTGGCGTCGACCCGCTTGACGATGACTGCGCAGTAGAGGCTTGGGCCGGGTTCGCCGTTGGGCAGCGGCTTACCCGGCATCGAGCCGGCGACGACAACCGAATTGGCCGGCACTTCGCCATAGAAGACCTCGCCGGTGGCGCGGTCGACGATCTTGGTCGACTGGCCGATGAACACGCCCATGCCGAGCACCGAGCCCTCGCGCACGATACAGCCCTCGACCACTTCCGAGCGCGCGCCGATGAAGCAATTGTCCTCGATGATGGTCGGACCGGCCTGCATCGGCTCCAGCACGCCGCCGATGCCGACGCCGCCCGACAGATGCACGTTCTTGCCGATCTGGGCGCAGGAGCCGACCCCGACCCAGGTGTCGACCATGGTGCCCGAATCGACATAGGCGCCGACATTGACGAAGGACGGCATCAGCACGGCGCCCGGCGCGACGTAGGCCGAGCGGCGCACGATCGACGACGGCACGGCGCGGAAGCCGGCCTTCTCGAAATCGACCGCGCTCCAGCCGTCGAACTTCGACGGCACCTTGTCCCACCACACCGCCTGGCCCGGACCGCCCTTGATGATCTCCATCGGGTTCAGCCGGAAGGAAAGCAGCACCGCCTTCTTCAGCCACTGGTTGACATGCCACTTGCCGTCGGCCTGGCGCTCGGCGACGCGGGCAGCGCCGCGGTCGAGCAGGTCGAGCGCCGCCTCGATGGCATCGCGCGTCTCGCCGCGGGTCGCGGTCGAAATCGCGTCGCGCTCGTCAAAAGCCTTCTCGATGGTCTTTTCGAGGCTCGCCAGATCGGGCTTTGACATCAATTCGCTCCGTTACCAAGCTGTTAAGGGACAGCGCCTTAACCTGTTTCAAAGTCGCGCCGACCCAAGCAGGCTTCGTTCGCTTCGCGAAATTGCCTGCCTCAGTCTTTGCCTATCGCAGGTTCTTGTCGCAAAACCGCGGGACACTTTTGCGGAACCTGCTTATGTGAAGGTCGGATAGGGGTCAATCGCGACTGCGTCACGGGACGGCGCAAGTGGAGAAAATGGACGGGTGGATTTGATGACTCCCATGGAAAAGGCGGGATGGACGCCGCTGCCGCATTCGGATGAGGATCTGGAGCGGGCAAAGAGCGTGCCGGACACGCCGCAGACACGCGCCGACACCTACAGGCTGGCCTGGAACGATCCTGACTTCATGACGCGCCGCGAATTGCGCGCGGTCAGGCTGCAGCTCGAGCTGCTGAAGCCGGAGATGATCCTCGCCGAGCGCGGCATCCAGTCGACGGTGATCCTGTTCGGCGGCGCCCGTATTCCGGAGCCCGGCGGCGAGGCCTGGGCGGCGAAGAACGAGACGCAGAAGCAGAACCTCGAGCTGAACAGCCGCTACTACGAGGAGGCGCGCAAATTCGCCCGTCTCTGCTCGCAGCATTCGGCCAGTTCCTACTATCGTGAGTTCGTCGTCGTCACCGGTGGCGGGCCTGGTGTCATGGAAGCGGGAAATCGCGGCGCCGACGACGTCGGCGCGCCTTCCATCGGCCTCAACATCGTGCTGCCGCACGAGCAGGCGCCAAACGCCTACGTGACGCCGGAACTTTGCTTCAACTTTCACTATTTCGCCATCCGCAAGATGCATTTCGTCATGCGCGCCAAGGCCGTCGCGGTGTTCCCGGGCGGCTTCGGCACGATGGACGAATTCTTCGAGACGCTGACGTTGATCCAGACCGGCCGCATGGAGCGCGTACCGGTGATCCTGTTCGGCAAGGCCTTCTGGCAGCGTGCGATCGATCTCGATTTCCTCGCCGAGCAAGGCACCATCACGCCCGGCGACCAGGACATCATCGATTTCGTCGACACCGCCGACGAGGCCTGGGACATCATCAGCCGCTTCTACAAATTGTAGGCGGATTCCGCAAAAAGCGCCCACGGTCTTCCGGCAGCAATCTGCGACAAGCAAAAGGCCCGAGCAGCGCGTTCGTCGGCTTGCAAGCGAATGTCAGTACTAGAGGGGCGATCCCCGCTGCCCGTTTTCTCGCTGTGCGTGGCGCTTTTGCTATTGCAGTTCGGCCAGCCATCCGACCGAGTGCGCGAAGCGCACTATCGCCGCCCGGGAGTGGAGTTCGAGCTTGTCGGTTGCCCTGGTTCTGTAGGTCTCGATGGTCTTTATGCTTAGATTGAGCCGCGAGGATATCTCCTTGTTGCTGTAGCCGAGTGCAACCAGCTGGATCACGGACCGTTCCCGCTCGCTCAGATTTCCCGCATCGCCCTGCGCGCAGTTGCGCGGGCTGAGCATTCGCGCGGCCAGCGCCGGGTCGACGTAATTGTCGCCGGCCAGCACGCATCTGATGGCTTGCAGCAGGTCGGTGGTCGTCGACCGTTTGACCACGAACCCCCGGCCGCCGGCGGCGAGCACTTGGCGCAGGCAGCCGGGATCTTCGTGCGCCGTCAGTGCGATGCACTTGAGGTCGGGGAACCGTTCGAGGAGGCGCTCGATAAGCATGACCCCATTGATGCCGGGGAGCGAGATATCGATGACCGCAACGTCGGGCTCAGCCTTGCCGATGGTTTCGAGGGCCTCGGCCGCGTTCGCTGCCAGTCCGACGATCGTCATATCCTTCTGACCATCGATCATCGCCCCGATACCCGACAGGACGATAGGGTGGTCATCGACCACAAATATCCGCCTACGCGACACCTTTAACCTCCATCAGTCCGCCAAAGGTACATCACGTGGAGAGGTCCCTTGCCCTTGATGGTTCGAATGACGGCTCGTCCCGGCTGACGGGAGGAGCGCGTCTATCCCTGCAGACCCTGAGCGGGAGCAGTGGGTCGTACATCTCGTCGAACCCTCGCGCCGATTGTAAGCCGCAGCTAAAGGTCTCGGATGTGGCGCGCTTCACGTAGCCCATCGCGAACCTCGAGCTGCTGCCGAGGTTTTTCGTTCAGAATCGCATGCGGACAAATGTCTGGTGCGGATCACATTGCCGTAGACAATCGTGCGCGCCTCGCGGTCCAGGGAAGCCCTCAGTCCGTCAAGGGCACATCGGCATAGAGGGTGGTCCCCTTGCCCCTGGCGGTTTCAATCGACAGCTCGCCTCCGACCAGCGCGAGGCGCTCTCTCATTCCCGCAAGCCCCAGGGCGCGGGAGCCGGGCGTGGCATCGGCATCGAACCCGCAGCCATCGTCTTCGATCGTAAGGCGCAGCCGGCGGTCGCCAATATGTGCCGTCACACTCGCGCGGCGCGGCTGAGCGTGCTTGCCGATGTTGGTAAGCGCCTCTTGCGCGATACGGTATAGGGTCAGGGACACTTCGGGGGCGAGTGGGCACGAAAGTGCTTCGAGGTCCATGTCGCAAGGGATTTCGAGTTGGGCACATAGCATGGCGGCGAGATCCTCGACGGAGGCGCGAAGCCCCAGGTGATCCAGGTCGGCGGGCCGCAGGCTCCAGGCGGCGGCGTGAACCCTGGCGCTCAGTTGATCGACCAGCATGACAGCCCGCGTGAGACGCTCGCCCTGTTCCAGGGATCCTGCGCGGATGCCGTGCAGTTCGAGCGCGACACTGGCCAGCAGCTGGCCGAGATCGTCGTGAAGCTCGCGCGACAGGCGCCGGCACTGTTCTTCCTGCACGGCAATCAAGCGCCGCGCCAATCCCTGGCGCCGCGGCTTCGAAGTGTCGTTCTCGCGTGTGTCGATACCAGTCCGCATCGCCCCTTCTGTTCTCTTGCCGGTGTCTAGAGGACTTGCTGTTCACCGGGCTGTGAGAAGAGGCCCCGAATTTCTGCCTCTCAGCGCAATATACGCCGGCATACGCCCTTATGCCTGTCAGTTTTTTCCCGATTCCACCGGCTTTTCCCGACAAGGACATCGGCTGAAAAACTGACAGAACATGCCGATCAGCCCGAATGTCGAGGCGCCTTTTCTGCGCGCATTCTTCTTGCGTCGTCTCGGCCATCTTTGTTGCGGTCGGGAAGTTCAACGCAAACCAAGGAGAACGTCATGAGGAAGATCATTCTGGCCGCGGCGGTCCTGTCGGCTCTGACAGGTTCGGCGTCCGCATTGTCGATCGGTAGCGGCAACGGCAATGGCAACGGCAACGTTGGCGTCGGCAACGGCAACGGCAACGGCAACGCCAATACCGGCGCCTTCAACGGCAACTTCAACGGCAATGGCAATTTCGGCTTCGGCAACGGCAATGGCAACGGCAATGCCAATGCGGGCGCCTTCAACGGCAACTACAACGGCAACCTCAATGCCGGCGCCGCCAACGGCAACGGCAACGGCAACGGCAATTTCGGCCTCGGCAACGGCAACCTGAATGGCAACGGGAACTGGGGCATCGGCAATGGCAATGTCAACGGCAACGGCAACTGGGGCATGGGCAACGGCAACGGTAACGGCAACGCCAACCAGTAGCGTCGAAAGGCGCTGAAGCTTCTGGGATCGCCGGGCCACGCGCCCGTCCCCCGCGCGAGGCTGTCGCGACAGATCGCCGGCGATCCCAGTCCTTTTGAGGCAGTGGGGTACGGAAGGAGTTCGCACATGAAACCGAGCGTCGTATCGGCACTATGCCTTGGCCTGCTAAGCGCGACCGCCGCGAAGGCCGCCGACAACCGCACGACAGGCGCCCAGGCCTTCAGCATGTCACGCGTCCAGCAAAGCATCGGCCACTACGGCCAGTCCATCGGTTCAGATGTCCGCGGCATGAATCCGCTCGGGTTCGCGGGCGGCAATGTCGGTTACAAGAACAGCGGCACCGGCAACGTCGGCGCCTTCAATAGCGGCACCGGCAACGTCGGCGCCTTCAACGGCAACGCCAACACATCGTCGACCAGCGGAAATCACAATGTCGGCGCCTTCAACGGCAACGGCAACACCGGCGAGTATGACGGCACCGGCAACGTCGGCGCCTTCAACGGCAACTTCAACGGCGGCTCCTTCAACGGCAACGGCAACGTTGGGGCCTTCAACGGCAATTTCAATGGCCGGGGAAACCGCTGATGGCCGCGGCGCGACCATCAGTTTGCGTCCGGCACGGCAACCGTCGGGTCGGGGCGAGGCTGTTAACGGGAAGCGGCCTCGCGCTCGGCATGCTGTGCGTCGCCAACGTCGTCGCTGTCGCCTCGATAGCGGACAGGATCGCCGACTTTCCCTTTGGCCGCGGCCATATCGGATTTGCCGATGGCCTGGCCAACAGCGATACCTCGAGCGGTAACGGCAAAGGCGGCAGCTTCAACGGCAACGGCAATTCCGGCAGCTTCAACGGCAACGGGAACGCCGGCAATTTCAACGGCAATGGCAACGCCGGCAGCTTCAATGGCAACGGCAATGGCGGCAGCTTCAACGGCAACGCCAATTGCGGCAATGGCTTCGGCAACGGATTTTCATCCGACGGCAATGGCAATGGGAAGGATGAGGGAGACCCACCTGCCTGGTGCCGCTTCCTGAGGGATCTGAATGGGCGGTTGGGGCTGCCGCCCGGCACAATCCCGGACTTCGACTGACCGGAGCCAGCCGCGCACGCGCTCGGGCGGCATGCACCGTCGATCGGATGACGGCGTCAGGTCCTGACTTCGACGATTGCCGTCAGGAAGCCGGCAAGGTCGTCGGTGACGAAATCGACATCGTCCTCATTGGCCGGGTCGCGTTCCCAGATCTCCGAAAAGGTCGGCTCGAAATTGCGTGGCACCACCAGTACCGTGGTCATGCCCAGCGATTTCGGCACCGAGAGATTGCGGGCCAGATCCTCGAACATCACCGCATTGTGACCGGTGACGGAATGCAGCTCGGCGAACCGTTCATAGGTCTGGCGCGCCGGCTTGGGGTTGAGCCCCGCCGCAACGATATCGAAAATGTCGTCGAAGTGGTCGAGGATGCCGAGCTGTCGCGCGGTGCGCTCGGCATGCCTGCGGTCGCCATTGGTGAAGATGAACTTGCGGCCGGGAAGCTGGCGGATCGCGGCCCCGAGCACTGGATCCGGCACCAGCCAGGAATAGTCGATGTCGTGCACCTTTTCGAGGAAGTCGTCCGGGTCGATGCCGTGACGCGTCATCAGGCCGTTCAGCGTCGTTCCATACTGCTGGTAGAGTTCCTTCTGCAGCTTGCGCGCCTCGTCGCGCGGCAACGTCAGGAGCTCGCCCACATAGGCAGTCATCTTCACGTCGATCTGCGCGAACAGGTTCGAATGGTGCGGATAGAGCGTGTTGTCGAGATCGAACACCCAGTCGGTGACGTGGGCGAAGCGGGCGGGGTCTGGCTGCGTCGTCATGCGCTCCTTATGGCACGAAACAAAATCTCTGGCTGGGATTTATCCACAACTTATGCGCGTCGCTTTCGATGAAATGGCGCGTCGTTTCAAATTTTAGCCATCGCCGAAAGGTCACCTTCAGCGCTTGCTGGCACAGAGGCGGTTCTGTGGGGAGTCAGCGATGAATCGCCTATTTCTGAAGTCCGCCGCCGTTGCTTGCGCTTCGGTAGCCGTCTCGCTTCTGTTGACGCTTATAATCGTCCCCGCATTGGGTCTCTCGGTCAACCGCGCCATATGGCTGACGTCGACGGTCTTCCCGCTGGTGCTTGCCTGGATCGCCAGCGCAACAACCTTCTGGCAGGGCGACAGATTGAAGAGCGCGCATCGCGATCTCGCCCGCGCGCATGCCCAGCTTGCCGCCGCGCACCGGCGCCTGTCGGAAAAGGCGAGCCGCGACGACATGACCGGCATGCTCAACCGCGAAAGCTTCTTTGCCGCACTCGACGGCTCCCGGCGCAAATCCGATCGCGGCGCGCTGCTCATCATCGACGCCGATCACTTCAAGATGATCAATGACAGCTACGGCCATCTGACCGGCGACGAAGCGCTGCTGCTGATCGCCAGCGCCATCGAGCGCGGCGTGCGCAGTGGCGACGTGCTCGGCCGGATCGGTGGCGAGGAATTCGCCGCCTTCCTGGTCGGCGCCACCGCGCAGGAGGCCAAGCGCGTCGCCGAGCGTATTCGCCGCGAGGTCGAGCTGATCCGCTTCCGTCCGGTCGACGAGCGCACCGTGCCGCTCACCGTCTCCATCGGCGGCACCATATGTGGCGAAGGCGTCAACGTCTCCGAGCTTATGCGCGCCGCCGACCAGCGGCTCTACGAGGCGAAGCATCGCGGCCGCAACCTGTCGATCCTCGATCGCGATGTCTCGGAAGCCGCCTGAGATCAATCGGAGCGCACGCTCGCACCGGCACGCGCCTGCGAGGAATTCCTAACCATGTTCGCATGCAACCACGACGTTTACCCGGTTGTGGCAAGGTATCGGCTAGGGTTGGCACGAAACTGGCCTGTCCTGGCCGGCGTGTGCCGTTCGGGGAACGTCATGCGTGGATCGAGGTCCCCATCGAAAGACGTATCATGAGCTTCTTCGTCAAGAGAATGTCGCGCCGCGCAATCGTGCAGGCGCTGATCGCGCTGCCGGCCCTGTCATTGTTCCGCAACCAGCCCGTCGTCGATCCGGACGAGATCGTCGAGGTCAATGGCTGGATCCTGAAGCGGAGCGATCTCGCGTGATCTTCGACAGCTACGAAGCCTTCCGTGCGGCGAATTTCGCCGCCAAGGCCTGCATCCTCGGCTCCGGCCCGGCGGGCACCACGATCGCCAGAAAGCTCGGCGCTGCAGGCATTCCTGTGGTCGTGCTGGAGGCCGGATCGCGCGAATTCAGCGACGAATCGCAGGATTTCTACCGCGGCACCACTGTGGGCGATCCCTATTTCGATCTCGACATCACGCGGCTGCGCTTCATGGGCGGCTCCTCCAATCACTGGGCCGGCTGGTGCCGGGTGCTCGACAGCCAGGATTTCGAGCCCAAGGCCTGGGCGCCGGACACCGGCTGGCCGATCAGCCGCGCCGACATCGAGCCCTATCTGGCGGAAGTCCACGACATCCTCGAGCTGCCCGACTTCCGACCGGATGTGCCAATCTCGGACGACATCCGTTGGGTGCAGCTGATCAAGAGCGGTGCAGTGCGCTTCGGCGAGAAGTTCGCTGACGAGCTGGACAAGAGCAAGAACATCGCCGTGGTGCTCAACACCTATGCCACCGAACTTGCAGGCGACGGCAGGCGGGTGAGCGGCGCCCGGCTGTGGTCGAACGGCCAGGACGCCGGCGTCTTCAGCGCCGACTACTTCATCGTGTGCACCGGCGGGCTGGAGAATTCGCGGCTGCTCCTGTGGTCGAACCAGCGCTCGAATGGCGGCGTGGTGCCGAACGCGGAAGCCCTCGGCCGCTACTGGATGGAGCATCCGACCTTCGAGGGCGGCAACGCCATCCTGGCGGACTATGGCGAGTTCGAGGTCGATGCCGTCAACGAGGCCTTCTTCTCGCCGACGCTCACCGCCATGGAGCGGCTGCAGATCCTGAATTTCGGCATCAGGCTCATCGAGTCGCCCTATCCCAGTGTCAAGCGATTGATCGCCGACCTCGCCTGCACGGCACCCGACATGGCCGAATGGATGTCCGCCAAGCTCAGCCAGCGCCTGCGTTGCGCCGCCCAGCTCTATGTCGCGTGGGAACAGGCGCCGCTGGCCTCGAACCGGATCGCGCTGTCGAAGACCGATGTCGACCACGCCGGCGTGCCGCGCATCGAACTGCACTGGAAGAAGTCCCCGCTGGAACGCCGCACAATTCTCGAAGGCCTCAGGCTGTTCGGCAAGACGCTGGCCGAGAAGAACCTTGGCCGGGTGCGCATCGCCGACTGGATCCTCAATGGCGGGGACTATCCGACGAATGAGGAGACGGCCGGCCACCACCATATGGGCGGCACGCGCATGGGCACCGATGTGACCAAGAGCGTGGTCGATGCCAATTCGAAGGTGCACGGCATGGACAATCTCTATGTCGGCGGCTCCTCGGTGTTCTGCACCTCGGGCGAATGCAATCCCACCACGACCATCACCGCGTTGGCCTGCCGGCTTGGCGATCATCTGAGCAAGATCATCGCCGTCTAGGCAATTCCAGGAAAAGTGCGTCGCGGTTTTCCGTCCGGGAGGAAATCAATCATTCGGAAGAAGCAGGCGGCGCCGGCAACCCGACAGGCCGCCGGCGCCGCCCTGGCGCGCCTTTGGGGGGAATTGTTCCGCCGCCGGGCTTAAAGCCCGTAGACGGCGATGCGCACCAGCACCGCTGCTGCCGCCAACGCGACCAGCAGAATGCCGAGGCCGATCGGCGAACCCCAGCCGTACCATTCCATCGCCAGCTTGGCGTATTTGAACTCCTCTTCGTGCGAGAGGGGAGTCCGCTGCTGAATCATGCTCATTTTCTGCTCCTTGTCGGCGACCGGGCCTTGCCTTGCGCAAGCTGTGGTCGCATATTGCTACTGTACGTCTTAATGTTAGACAATTTGATAGTTAGATGATCGAAATAAAATCGTCAAGCACGAATCGAACCGATATGACGGCCACCATCAGCCAGGCCATCATGCGCTGGCAGGATGCGACCCAGGCCTATGACGAAGCGGTTGGAGCGAGGCTCGGGCTGAATGCGGCGGAGCGCCAATGCCTCGGCCTGCTTTATGGCGGCCCGCAATCGGCGGGCGCGGTGGCGGTGGCGACCGGGCTGACGCCGGCCGCCGCCACCGCTCTGATCGACCGGCTCGAGGCGCGCGGCTTGCTGACGCGCACACGCAGCTTGGAAGACAGGCGCAAGGTGGTGATCGAGGCGACCGATCTGACCCGCGAGCTGTCGGCGCGCTATTATGGCGCGATCGCGCGGGACGGGGAAAGGCTGATCGCAAGCTTCAGCGACGCCGAACTGGCCGCCGTCCAGCGCTTTATCACCGCCGCGCTCGACCTGCAGCGCGAGCAGCTTGCCCGGCTGAAGGCCGAGGCGGCGGATGCCGGCTGATCCCGGCAGCTTGCTGACCCAAGTGGCAGCTTGCTGATGACAAGTGGCCGCAAATACTCGGAGCGGTCCAACCGCCTCATTGGCGACTGAACCGCTCCCTAGGTCGGCTGGGCGACGCCGACTTCAAAGCGCGACGCGCTGAAACGGATTCAGGCGCCGCGCTACAAGCACTTATCTTGATGCATGTCGCCCAAACCGCTGCGCGCTTTGGGCGACATGCACTAGACCGTCGCCGGGTCGAGCGCCGGCTTGCCCTTATGGCGGGCGACGATGCCGGCGAGATCGGCGCTACCGAAGGCATCGCGCAACACGTCGAAGGACGGCAGCACGAAATAGGCGCGCTGGAACTTGTCGATCTCGTAGCCGGTGCGCATCACCGTCTCGAGGTCGAACGGCACGTGGTGGGCGTCCTTGCCCTCGATGGCGAACTGCAATTCGGTGAACGACGACATCAGTCCGGCGCCGAAAGCCTTCACCGGCTGGCCGGGTTCCCGGATCAGCCCATATTCAGCGCTGTACCAGTAGAGGCGGGTGATCATCTCGTCGCCGCCAAGCGCGATCAAGTCCTCCGCCTTCTGGCCATACATCTGCATGAAGTCAGCGAAGACCGGCTGCGTCAGGATCGGCACATGGCCGAAGAAATCGTGGAACATGTCGGGCTCGACGATGTAGTCGAGCTCCTCCTTCGTCCGCAGCCAGTTGGTGACCGGGAAGCGGCGGTTGGCGAGATGGTCGAAGAAGGGCGCGGCCGGGATGAGGCCCGGCACGGCGACGATCTCCCAGCCGGTCAGCTTGCGCAGCTTCTCGCTGATCACGCCGAAATCCGGGATCCGGTCGAGTAGGCCGAGTGCCGCGACGCCGTCGAGATAGGAGCGGTGCGCGAGCTTCTGCGTCAGCTTGGTCTGGCGGTCGCACAGCGTGCGCCACACCGCCTGCTCGTCGGCGCTGTAGTCGTAGCCCTGCGCCACGGTGAAATCGGCACGGCAGACCGAATAGTCGCCGCGCAGCCCCTGCGCCGCGCAGTCGCGGGCGTAATCGGCAACGCTGATCGTCATGGCTGTTCTCCTCGCGAAATCATGACTGGGTCAATTATTTCCGAAGCTTAGCCCGAGACCGCGAGGCAATTCCGCTTTGATCATGGCCTGCTTGCGCAATTCGAGGTAAAAGACGCTATCGAAAGGCTGTTGGAGAGTGAAAATGCCTCAGTTTGACGATTTCGAGATCAAGATGCTCGATATCCTGCAGCGCGACGGACGCAAGCCCGTATCGGAGCTGGCGCAGGAGATCGGCCTGTCGACCACGCCGTGCGCGCGGCGTTTCGAGGCGCTTCAGAGCGCCGGCATCATCAAGGGTTTCGCCGCCGTCCTCAGCCGCCGCGCCGTGGGCCTGATGGTCGAGGTGTTCATCCAGGTGCGGCTCACCAGCCACAGCGACGGCTCGCCGGAAAGCTTCATCGCCGCCGTGCAGCGCATGGACGAGGTGTCCTCCTGCTGGACGATGACCGGCGACCATGATTTCCTGCTGCATGTGATGGTGCCCTCGGTCGACGACCTCAACGCCTTCGTCATGCACCGGCTGATGCGGCTCTCCGGCGTGCGCGACGTGCACACCCAGCTCGTGCTGCAGAACATCAAGGGACCAGGCCACGTGCCGCTCGCGCATCTCAGGCGGTAGCGGCCGGCGCGCCATTCCTGCGGAAAAGCTGCACCGAAACTGCTGAAGCAAGCCAACTCGCCATCCAGATCGACGGTTAGGACCAGCGGATCGCCACCGCAAAGGGTCCGCCATGAAAATCGTGCTGATCAACCCGCCGCACACCGCCATCGGCAGCCGCGTGCCGGACGACCATTTGCCGCCGCTCGGCCTTTTGGCGCTCGGCGGTCCGCTGCTCGACGCAGGCCATGAGGTGCGGCTCGTCGATGCCGAATTCGGGCCAATGCCGCTTCCGACGCTGGTTGACGACGCGCTGCGCGGCGATCCCGACTGCATCCTGATCGGCCATTCCGGTTCGACGTCGGCACATCCGACCGCGTTGCGGATCGCCAGGATGGTCAAGGTACGCTCGCCGCGGACGCTGGTGATCTATGGCGGTGTGTTTCCGACCTACCATTGGCACGACATACTGGCCGCGACCGATGCCTTCGATTTCATCGTGCGCGGCGAAGGCGAGGCGACCATCGTGTCGCTGGTCGAGGCGTTGGACCGGCGCCGGCCGCTCGCCGATGTGGCCGGCATCGCCTATCGCGACGACCTCGACCGTCCTTTCGCCACGCGCCCCGCAGGCACGATCGTCAATCTCGATGCTTATCGTGTCGGCTGGGAGCTGATCGATGTCAGACGCTACAGCTATTGGGGCGGCAAGCGCGCCGTGGTCATGCAATTCTCACGCGGCTGTCCGCATCTGTGCAACTACTGCGGCCAGCGCGGCTTCTGGACCCGCTGGCGCCATCGCGATCCCGTGAAATTCGCGCGCGAGATCGCCTGGCTGCACCGTGAGCATGGCGTCGAGCTGATCAATCTCGCCGACGAGAACCCGACGTCCTCGAAGAGAGCCTGGCGGGCCTTTCTCGAGGCCATGATCGCCGAGAGCGTGCCGGTGCTGATCGTCGGCTCGACCCGCGCCGACGACATCGTGCGCGACGCCGATATCCTGCATCTCTATCGCAAGGCCGGTGTCATCCGCTGGCTGCTCGGCATGGAGAACACCGACGAGGAGACGTTGTCATTGATCCGCAAGGGCGGCAGCACCGCGTCCGACCGCGAGGCGATCCGGCTGCTCAGGCGGCACGGCATCTTATCGATGGCGACGTGGGTGGCCGGATTCGAGGACGAGGGCTTTCACGATCTGTGGCGCGGCTTCCGCCAGCTCATCGCCTACGATCCGGACCAGATCCAGGCGCTCTATGTCACGCCGCACCGTTGGACGCCGTTCTTCCGCATCGCCCGGGATCGCAGGGTGATCCAGACCGATGTCCGGCTTTGGGACTACAAGCACCAGGTGCTGAAGATGACGCGGCTGCAGCCGTGGATGCTGTTCTTCAGCGTCAAGCTGATCGAGCTCGCCGTGCAGTCGCGGCCGAAGGCGCTGGCGCGCGTCCTGTTCCATCGCGATCCCGAGCAGCGCCATTCGATGCGGTGGTACACGAAGATGGGCCGCCGCGTCTGGTTTCGCGAAGTCTGGGGGTTCCTGGTCCGCGACCGCCGCGTGACGGACGGACCGAGCCTCGCCGAATTCTGGGGCGCGCCGCAGGACGCCGAGGAGGAATCGATGATTTTTCAGCGTCCGGCGCCAAGGCCGACGGCTTCGGCTATGGGATCGCTTGAGCAGAAAAAATTAGCCGGCTGATTATAGCGATTGGCCGTTTCTCGGAAACGGCGAACTTGCCGCGTCAGGGCACGATCAGGGTGCCGGCGCCGTGCTCGGTGAACAGCTCCAGCAGCACCGAATGCGGCGTCTTGCCGTTGAGGATGACGACGCCCTCGACGCCGCGCTCGATCGCCTCGATGCAGGTCTCGACCTTCGGGATCATGCCGCCCGACACGGTGCCATCCCTGATCAGCGCCTTGGCCTCTGAGACCGTCAGCTCGTCGATCAGCTTCTTGTTCCTGTCGAGCACGCCGGGCACGTCGGTAAGGAACAAGAGCCGCGAGGCCCTGCAAGCGCCGGCAATCGCCCCGGCGAAGGTGTCGGCATTGATGTTGTAGGTGTGGCCGTCGCGGCCGGGCGCCACCGGCGCCAGCACCGGGATCATTTCGGAGCGGGCGAGCAGGTCGAGCAGCGTGCGGTCGACCTCGACCGGCTCGCCGACGAAACCGAGATCGAGCACCCGCTCGATGTTGGAGTCCGGATCGATCATGGTCTTGCGCGCCTTTTCGGCGAACACCATGTTGCCGTCCTTGCCGCACAGCCCGATCGCCCATTCGCCTTCGGCATTGATCAGCGCCACGATCTCCTTGTTGATCGAGCCGGCCAGCACCATCTCGACGATCTCGACCGTCTTCTGGTCGGTGACGCGCAAGCCCCCCTCGAACTTGGATTCGATGCCCATCTTGTTGAGCATGGCGCCGATCTGCGGTCCACCGCCATGCACGACGATCGGATTGACGCCGGACTGTTTCAGCAATGCGATGTCGCGGGCGAACGCCTTGCCGAGCTCGCTGTCGCCCATGGCATGGCCGCCATATTTCACCACGACCGTCTTGTTCTCGTAGCGCTGCATGTAGGGCAGCGCGCGCGAAAGCAGCGCGGCCTGCATTTCGGCGGTGGCGGCGATATCCGTCATCGGTGCGTTCCCAAGTGGCAAGGATGGCGCGCGTCTTAGCGGGAATTGCCGCAGGCCGCAAACGGCTTTGCTGTCACAATCGTGAAATCGTGCTTCCGTTCTCTAGCCCGGCACCTTGAGCGGCGCCCGCCGCTCCAGCCAGCCCGAAATCTTCTCCATCTGCGCGGCGAAGGACAAAAGCGTCTCCTCGTCGCCCGGGCGCCCCGCCGCCTGGATGCCGAGCGGCAGGCCTGCCTCGGTGACATGGACCGGCAGCGCGATCGACGGCTGGCCGGTGACATTCTGGATCGCCGGCCAATGGGTGAACCACAGGCTCTTGTCCATCAGCTGCCCGAGGAACGACTTGGCCCTGAGCAGCCTGGTCAAATGCAGCTTGTCCAGCAGGTTCTCGATGAACTCGTCGGCGCCCTTCGGGTCCATGGCGCCGCAGGCCAGCGGCGGGTGTGCGATGATCGGCATCAGCACCGCATCGTACTGGGCTGTCTCGGCGATCAGCCGGCGCGACGTGGCATTGAGCCGCTGCAGGATCTCATAGAGTTCGCCGGCCGGGATGATATCGCCGAAGCGGCTCAAGACACGCGTGGCGCGCTCGATGTCGCCGGCAACGGAGCGGCCGACGCGCAGCGCCTCGGCGCGCATCGTGCCGGCCACCGCCGAGGTCACCGTCTTGCAGAAGTCGGCCATGAAATCGCGCCCGATATAGGGCAGGTCGATCTCGTCGACCGTATGACCGCCCTCGCGCGCCAACGCGATAGCCGTGTCCAGCGCTTGCAGCGTCTCGGCCGAAATCGGCAGGCCGAGCGGCGACTTGCGGTAGACGGCGAGCCTGAGCTTGCCGGGATCGCGCGCCGCGGCGGCGGCGAAGCTGCCTTTCGGCGCCGGCGCGCCATAGGGCGACAGCGGATCCGGCCCATGCGTCAGGTCGAGCAGCAGCGCCGAATCCCGCACCGAGCGGGCGACCGCGTGGTCGACAACCATGCCGTACCAGCTTTCGCTGGTGAGCGGCGTCAGCGGCACGCGGCCGCGCGAGGTCTTCAAGCCGACCAGCCCGCTGCAGGCCGAGGGCACCCGGATCGAGCCGCCGCCGTCGGAAGCGTGCGCCGCCGGCACCACGCCGGCTGCCACCAGTGCCGCGGCGCCCCCGGACGAGCCGCCTGTGGTATAGCCCATATTCCACGGATTGCGGGTGATGCCGAAGGCCGCCGATTCCGTCATCAGCCTCAGCCCGTGCTCGGGCGAGGTGGTGGTGGCGATCGGGATCAGGCCGGCGGCGAGATGGCGCTCGACCATCACCGAATTGTAGTCGGCGGTGAAAGCCGGGATGCGGCTGCCGCCATGGATCGGCACGCCCCTGAGGCCGATGCCGAGATCCTTCAGCGCGAAGGGCACGCCGGCGAGCGGCAGCGCGCGGTCGACGCTCTTGGCGCGCGCCCGCGCCGCATCATAGAGCGGCTCGGCGATGGCGTTGATGTCGGGGCGCGTCGCCTCGGCGCGCGCGATCGCCGCGTCGACAAGCTCCTGCGGCGAGAGCTCGCCCTTGCGCACCAGGCCGGCCAGGCCGGTCGCATCCTCTTCCCACAGCACCCGTTCGACCGACATCGCCGCTGTCCTCCGCCGGCCCGGAGGCTAGCGGCAGCCGATTTGCTTGGCAACGGCGCGCGAACCCATCGTGAGCAAAGATCATCGCAAGCTTTGAGGGGGACAGTATTGCCTGCGCCGTTGCAAATGTATGGCAATCCTCTAATTTGCCGCCATGGCGCCGCAGGACATCAGCCAGCTGATCGTCCGGACTTCAATGAAGGACCGGGCAGCGTTTGATCTGCTCTACCGGCAGACCAGCGCGAAACTTTTCGGTGTCTGCCTTCGTGTATTGAAGGACAGGGGAGATGCGGAAGAAGCGCTGCAGGAGGTCTTCGTCAAGATCTGGACGAAGGCGGATCGTTTCGCGGTCTCCGATCTAAGCCCGATTTCCTGGCTGGTGGCTATTGCGCGCAATCATGCGATCGATCGCATTCGGGCGCGGCGCGAGCCGGCCGCCTATATCGACGCCGCGCTCAACGTGGCCGATCCGGCGCCGGGACCGGAGGCCATGGCCGTGGCGGGCGGTGAATCCGTGCGCATCTACCATTGCCTCGACGAGTTGGAGAAGGACCGGGCGGCGGCCGTCCGGGGCGCCTATCTGAACGGCGAAAGCTATGCCGAGCTGGCGGAGCGCCATGGCGTGCCGCTGAACACGATGCGGACCTGGCTGCGGCGCAGCCTGTTGAAACTCAGGGAATGCCTGGAAAGATGACGCTGGCAGAGGAAAACGGACCGGAACGTGGAGGCGACGACCTGTTCGCCGCCGAATACGTTCTTGGCGTCCTGGCCGCGGACGAACGCCAGATCGCGTCCCGCCGCATCGAGGCGGACGCCGCTTTCGCGCGCCTTGTCGACCGCTGGGAGGTTCACCTTTCGCCGATGGCCGCCGCCTATCCGGAGACCGAGCCTCCGATCAGGGTCAAGGAGGCGATCGATCGCCGGCTGTTCGCCCAAGAGTCCCGCGCCGGCCTCTGGTCGAGCCTCACCTTCTGGCGCGGCCTCGCCGCCGCCGCCGTCGCGGCGCTCGCGATCGCCATCGCCCTGCCATACATCAGCCCGCCTGTCGTCGAGCCGCGGCAGCGGCTTGTCGCATCGCTGGCGGCCGATGGCAGCGACGTCAAATACCTCGTCGTCTACGACGCTGCGCGCCGCGATGTCGGTCTCTCCCTTGTCTCCGGCGAGCGTGCCGCCGGCAAGGACTTCGAGCTGTGGATGATCGAGGGCAAGAACGCGCCGGTTTCGATGGGCGTCATTCCCGCCGGCCAGACGACGCACATGGCCGTCACCCCTGCTGTTGAGCAGAAGCTCGCGCAAGGCGCCGTGCTCGCCGTCAGCGTCGAGCCCATCGGCGGCTCGCCGACCGGCCAGCCGACCGGGCCGGTTGTCGCCGCGGGCGACCTGAAGGGCATCTAGTCTCTTCGAGGATTGAGCGCCCTCCCTGAAAGAATAATCGAAATCTATCCTGCATGAGGTTAGAACGAGAAAAGTTTCTTTCTGGATGCGCGCTCATCAGCGTAATTTCGTCCCGCGCAAGGTCAGATAAAAATTTTTGAGAGCCGGGCGAAACTCGCGCAAGTCTGCCCCGTATCTCCTGGTGTTCCCAAAGACGGGCAACGATATCCAGAGGAGATAGAAATCATGCGTAAATTCGCCACCCTTTTGCTCGCCGGTACTATTGGTCTTTCCACGCTCGGTGCCGCCGCCTATGCCGCCAATCCGATGGTCGGCGGCGCGCCGATGTATGCCAAGAAGAACATCATCGAGAATGCCGTCAATTCGAAGGACCACACCACGCTGGTCGCCGCCGTCAAGGCCGCCGGCCTGGTCGACACGCTGCAGGGCGCCGGCCCGTTCACCGTCTTCGCGCCGACCAACGAGGCCTTCGCCGCGCTGCCCACCGGCACCGTCGAGATGCTGCTCAAGCCCGAGAACAAGGACAAGCTCACCAAGATCCTGACCTGCCACGTCATCGCCGCCAAGGCGATGGCTGCTGACGTCGCCAAGATGGCCAAGGCCGATGGCGGCGCGCACAAGGTCAAGACCGCCGGCGGCTGCGAACTGACGCTCAAGGCCGACAAGGGCAAGGTCACCGTGACCGACGAGAACGGCAATGTCGCCAATGTCACGATCGCCGACGTCCGGCAGTCCAACGGCGTCATCCACGTCATCGACAAGGTGCTGCTGCCGAAGATGTAACAAAGACGCCGCTGCCAGCGAAGACATGGCAAAGGCCTTCCCCGGTTGCGCGGCTCCTCTCCTGTAGGCCGTGCGACTGATCGCTTGCTCCGCGCCGTCCACGTGAAGTGGAGCCGGCGCGGAGTTTTCGTTGGGGGGCGTCAACCGCTTTTGATTTTCGCCCGGCGCGAAAATCTGGCAAACCGGCATTGGAGGAATTGTCCCATGAACCGTCGCGATCTTCTCCTGAGCGGCGCCGCGGCCGCCGCGGTCCTAGCCGGCACGGCTGCCTTGCTGCGCATTGGTGGCGCGCCAAATGCCCGCGCCGCCGAGACCTTCGAAGTGACCAAGACCGACGCCGAATGGCGCGCCATCCTGTCCGACGCGGCCTACAATGTGCTGCGCAAGGAAGGCACCGAATATCCAGGCACCAGCCCGCTGCTCGACGAGCACCGCAAGGGCATCTTCGCCTGCGCCGGCTGCGACCTGCCGGTCTATCCCTCGGAGACCAAATTCGATTCCGGCACCGGTTGGCCGAGCTTCTGGCAGGAAATTCCCAAGGCCATCGGCACGACCGCAGACCGGTCGCTCGGCATGACCCGCACCGAGGTGCATTGCCGCCGCTGCGGCGGCCATCTCGGCCATGTCTTCGACGACGGCCCGCCGCCGACCGGTCTGCGCCATTGCATCAACGGCGTGGCGCTGAGCTTCAAGCCGGCCGCCGCCTAAGTGGCGCTTTAGTTCAGGCCGAGAAGCGTGATGCTGGGCTTGGTCAGCATCAGCCAGAAGATGGCGACCACGGCGAAGAAAGCCGGAAAGCCGAACGCGAACCAGACGCGGTAGAGCCGGTCGAAGCCTGGTGGCAGGGCGGTCGCTTCCGCCGCAGCGTGTTTGGCCATGTCGCGCAAGCGGATCTGGATCCAGACCACCGGCAGCCAGAACAGGCCGATGATCACATAAAGCGCCAGTGACAGCAGGATCCAGCCTTCGTTGAGCGGCCAGCCGACGACGCGCGCCAACCCGTACCCGGTCAGCGGCTGCAGCATCACGGCAGTCGCCGTGAAGATGGTATCGGCGACCACCACGATGCCGGCGACATGGGCAATGATGCGGGGGTCGCGGGTCCTGACGGCCATCGCCATGAAGAAGGCGATGCCGATGCCGGTTCCGAACAGCACCGTCGAGCCGAGCACATGGACAAGCCGTAGCACGTCTTCCAGCGCCATCAGCGTTCGTCCAGAATGGCAAGGGCCGTGAGCGCCAGCAGGATCGACGGCACCACTTTGACGAGGGGGCCGAGCGGATCGAGCCAGAGCGCGGGCTCCGCGAATGTAGCGGCAAGCAGGTAGGCGAGCGTCAGCACCAGCATGCCGATCAGGGCGCGCCGCGCCCAGGGCCGGAAGAGCACCGCAAGGCCCAGTGCGATGTCGGCAAGACACGTCACCGCCACCATCGCGCCCGCGGCATGGCCAGGCAGGAAACTTGCGAAATGGCTGCGCGCCGCCTCGAATGCCAGGAACGGCGTGAGGCCGGATACCAGCCAGAACAGCGCCAGCGCGACGATGATCGGCGCCTTCAGCAGATAGAGGCGGGCGAACCATAGATCCTGCACGCCCGAAGGGGCGGCGGCGAGCGTCTCGGCCGCCGACGAAAGGCGCTGGTCTGACCCTGGCTGCCGCCGCACTTCGACACCGCCCGCCATCACCGCAAGTGCGGTCGAGCGGAGCGGCGAGCGCCAGCCGAGCCGGCCGGCGAGATCGGCCAGCCACGTCACCGGCCATGCGGCCATCGGCGGAACGGCAAACACAGGAGCCGGGGGCAAGCCGAGCCAGTTGCGATGCAAAAGCACAAGGTCCTTCAGCGTCAGGCCTTCATCGCCGGCGAGCGAGAGGTCCGAGCCGGAGGGCAAGACGCCGCCGATCGCGGCGCTGACTGCGCCGGCGACGTCGTCGAGCGCGACCGTCGTGACCGGGCTGTCGGCGTAAGCCAAAGGGATCGCCAACGGGAAGGCAGCGAGCGCCCTCAACAAGGCGGAGCCGCCATGCGCATTGCGGCCGAGCACCAGCGCCGGCCGCAGGATGACATGGCGCACCCCGCTTGCCGCGAGCGCCCCGTCGGCCCGCCTCTTGGTGTCGAGAAAGGGCAGGTCGGGGCCGGTTCCCGCTGTGTCCGCCGAGATCTGGACGATCAGCAATTCCCGGTCGCGCGCGGCCTCATAGAGAGCGAGCATCGCTTTTTCCTGGGTGGCCGTCAGGTCATCGGCGAGCCCGTCCTGCAGGGCGCCGGCGCAATTGACCACGGCCCGCTGGCCATACAGCGCGGTCTGCCAGTCCACGCTCCGCGTCATGCCGGCGAGATCGGCCTTCAGCCAGCGGACCTGCGGCATCCTCAGCGCCGCGCGCGCCGGCTCGCGTCCAAGCCCCGTGACCTGGTGGCCTTCCCCCGCAAGTCTTCTTGTGACGGCGGACCCGATGAAGCCGGTCGCGCCGAGAATCAGGACGTTCATGCCGGAACTTTAGCTGAAACCACTTCAGCAGAAACCAGGTCGGATGGCTCTCATCCAGGGCACGATCGCCACCGACGCCGTCGCCGCCAAACAGGTGGACTTAAAGCATGACCCCGGAATCGTCGCCGATTTCCGGGGTCATGCACGAGGGGCGCCAGGCGGGGGTTCCGGCGCGCCTCAATGGCCTCCGCCACTACCGCCGGCCTGGTCGGCCGGCTTGCGGATGAACAGGACGAACAGACCGAGCGTAGCGAACAGCACCGTCAGCATGTAGAACACGTCCATGAAGGACAGCAGCGATGCCTGCTGCTGGACCATGCCGGACAGCTTGGAGATCGCCGCCTTGGTGGCGTCGAGACCGGCGGTCTGCTCGAAGTTCATGGTCATGTTCTGCAACTTCTGCTGCGCTTCGGCGCTGCCCCACTGCACGTGCTCGGCGAGCCTGGCATAGTGGAAGGCGTTGCGGTCGATCAGCACCGTGTTGATGACGGCAAGGCCGACGGCGCCGCCGAGGTTGCGGGTCAGGTTGAACAGACCCGACGCATTCTTCAGCCGCTCCGGCGGCAACGTGCCGAGCGCGATGTTGTTGATCGGTACCATGCACAGCATCATCGAGCAGCCGCGCAGGATCTGCGGGATGAGCAGCTCGTAGAAATCCCAGTCGGCGGTGAGATGCGTCATCCACCATGTGCCGGTGGCGAAGCCGAAGAAGCCGATCATCATCATCAGCCTGAGATCGATCTTGTTCGACAGGATGCCGGCAACGGGCGCTGTGAAGAACATCGCCAGGCCGCTGACGAACAGCGCTTCGCCGATCATCATCGAATCGTAGCCGCGGATGCGGCCGAGGAACACCGGATAAAGATAGGTGAGCCCGTAGAGGCCGATGCCGACGACAAAGGAGAACAGCGAGCCGAAGGCGAAGTTGACGTTGGTGAAGGCGCGCAGGTCGACGATCGGCTCCTCGGCGGTGAAGGCGCGCCAGAAGAACAGCACCGCGCCGATGCTCATGACGGCGGCGCAGATGAACACCGCCTGGTCCTGCAGCCAGTCGTTGTTCGGGCCTTCCTCCAGCACATACTCCATGCAGCCGAGGAAGGCAGCCATGCCGGCGAGGCCCCACCAGTCGAACTTCGAGAACAGCTTGAGGTTCGGCTTGTCGAAATCGATCAGCGTCCAGGCCGCCGTCGCCACCAATATGCCGGGCACGACATTGATCAGGAACAGCCAGTGCCAGGACATCGCGTGGCTGATATAGCCGCCGACCGTCGGGCCGATCGTCGGCGCCAGCGTCGCCACTAGGCCGATCATCGGCGAGACGACGGCGCGGCGCGACGGCGGGAAGATGGTGAAGGCGGCCGCGAAGACGCTGGGGATCATGCCGCCGCCGATGAAGCCCTGGATGGCGCGGTAGACGATCATCTGGTCGATGTTGGTGGCGGTCGCGGCCAGCGCGCTGGCCGCGGTGAAGCCGGCGGCAGCGATCGTGAACAGGACCCGCGTCGACAGCATCCGGCTGAGG
>NZ_RZOT01000209.1:0-9395 GCF_003999085.1 Mesorhizobium sp. M4A.F.Ca.ET.090.04.2.1 | reverse complement strand
GGTCGTCGGATGCGCCGACGCGCGGGAACAGCCGGTCGACGACGCCGATATGGGCGCTCTGCGCCGGCACGAATGAGCCGGTCTGGGCAAGGATGGCGATCAGCGCGTTCTGCCGCAGGAACGTCGACTTGCCGCCCATGTTGGGACCAGTCAAAAGCCAGATCGCGCCGGCCTTGGCGCCGCCCTCCGGCGAAAGATCGCAGTCGTTGGCAACGAACGGGCCTTCGCCCGAGCGGCGCAGCGCCTGCTCGACCACCGGATGACGGCCACCTTCGATTTCGAAGGCGAGGCTGGAATCCACCTCGGGCCTGCACCAGGCCTCGCTTTCCGAAAGCAGCGCAAGGGCTGCCGAAACGTCGAGCACCGCAAGCGCATCGGCGCCGGCGCGGATGCTGTTCGCCTCGGCGACGACTTCCGCCATCAGCCGGTCGAAAGTGGCGAGCTCGATGCTCAACGCCCGGTCGGCGGCATTGGCGATCTTCGATTCCAGCTCGGCGAGCTCCGTCGTGGTGAAGCGCATGGCGTTGGCCATGGTCTGCCGGTGGATGAAGCGGGCCTTGTTCTCGTCGCTGCCGGTCATTGCCGCATGGTGGTTGGCGGTGACCTCGATGTAATAGCCGAGCACATTGTTGTGCCGGATCTTCAGCGAGCGGATGCCAGTCTCCTCGATCAGCGAGCGCTCCAGCCCGGTGATCACCTTGCGCGATTCGTCGCGCAGCGCTCGCATCTCGTCGAGCTCGGCATGGTAGGCGCGGCGCACGAAACCGCCGTCGCGCTTGAGCAGCGGCAATTCCTCATCCAGCGCCAGGCTGAGATGGTCGCGCAGATCGCGCGGCAGAGCCTGGATCGATGCCAGCGCCGCCGCAAGTTCCTCGGGCAGGCTGATCGCCGCGAACAGCTGTGCGATGGCGTCCGCCGCCTCGAAGCCGGCGCGAAGCGCGCCGAGATCGCGCGGGCCGCCACGGTTGAGCGCGAGTCGCGACAGCGCCCGCGGCATGTCGGCAACGCTCTTCAGGCTCGTCCGCGCCGCCTGGCAGAGTCGGGTTTCGGCACGAAAGAACGACACCGAATCGAGCCTGGCGCCGATCGCCGCCGGATCGGTCAGCGGCGCCATCAGCCGGTCGGCCAAGAGCCTCGCGCCGCCGCCGGTCACCGTGCGGTCGATCGCCTTGAACAGCGAGCCGTCGCGGCTACCCGACAGCGTGCGTAAGAGCTCCAGATTGGCGCGCGTCGCCGGGTCGATGAACAGCGTCGAGCCGCTCTCCTCGCGCTCCGGTCGCGACAGCGGCGGCCGCTCGGCCTTCTGCGTCTTCTCGACATAGGCAATAGTGCCTGAGATGGCCGACAGCTCGGCGCGCGAAAACGTCCCGAAACTGTCCGGCGTCGCCACCGCGAAGAAGCGTGCGATGCGTCCCGCGGCCGAGGCCGAATCGAACAGCGACGGCGGCTGCGGGCTGGCGACGCGGCCGATGACGTCGAACAGTGGCTTCAGCTCGGGGTCGTAAAACACCGGCTCGGCGACGATCAGCTCGCGCGGATCGACGCGGAAGATGTCGGCGAGCAGCCGGTCGGCGGTGGTCTCGGCGACGCGGAAGACCCCGGTCGAGATCTCGATCCAGGCCAGCGCGAAGGCATGATCGCTGCTGCCTCCCTTCACGCGTCCGAGCGCCATCAAGAAACTCGATTCCGACGGCGCCAGCAATTTGTCCTCGGTGATGGTGCCGGGCGTCACCAGCCGCACCACGTCGCGCCGCACCACCGATTTCGAGCCGCGCTTCTTGGCCTCCGTCGGGTCCTCGGTCTGCTCGCAGACGGCGACGCGGAAGCCTTGCGCGATTAGCTTCTGCAGATAGTCATCCGCCGCATGCACCGGCACGCCGCACATCGGAATGTCATGGCCCTGATGCTTGCCGCGCCGCGTCAGCACGATGCCGAGCGCCCGGCTTGCCTTCTCGGCGTCGTCGAAGAACAGCTCGTAGAAATCGCCCATGCGGTAGAACAGGAGCGAATCCGGGTTCGCCGCCTTGATCTCGATATACTGCTCCATCATCGGCGTGACGGCGCCGCCGAAGGGCATCGGCGTGGTCGCCTCGGGGGCGTTGAGTTCGGTCGGGGTGCGCATATCCATGCCGGCACGCTAGCAGAACAGCTCGCGTGGTTTAATGCCGGCGGCTTGAAAAGCGGGGGAAACCGCCACGGGATGAGCACATTGCCTGAAGCCGCGATCGCGAATACTGATCACGCCCGGGGATCGGCATTACAGGCGGATAGGGGCAATGAAGCAGGACGGACACGAGACGTTCGAGGAGATGGTCGGTCCTGCCGGCTCGCCGCTCAGGCGTGTGCGGCTTCTTGCCACCAACCGCGCCAATCGCACCAGAACCAAGGTAAAGGCATGGCTGCGGACAAGGTTTCCTTTCGTTCTTCCTGCACGCGGGCCGTTATCCGATCTCGATGGCGGCATCGACATCCCCGTCCACATCTTCAATCGCGATCCGCTGATCCTCTACGTGCCAGTCGGCGGGCGCCGCCCGCTTTATGCGCTTGCCGCCCTTTCCCGTCGCCTGGCATCGCGGCGCGCCACTTTCCTGCTGATGCCGAACTGGACCCTGGAGAGGCCCGCCGTCATCGATCAGATCGGCAGGGACCTCGCCTGGTTTGCCTGGGCCTGCCCCAACCATGAGCTGATCTTCCTCTGCAACACCGAGGAGGAACGCCGCTTGATTGCGAGCGTAGGCGGCAATGCGATCTTCTCCAATCACAATCTGATGATCTCGGAGGACATCTTCCGACCGCTGCCGGACGTGTCGGTCGAATACGATGCCGTCTACAATGGCCGTATCTCACACACTAAGCGGCATTACCTCGCGTTTGAAATCGAGAGGCTGGTCCATGTGACATCTTCGATCGGGGAATTGCCTCCGGCCGGCGACCGCGCCTTCATTCGGCGCCTACAGGCGCAGTCGCCGCTGCACCGGATCGCCAATCCGCTCGTCGACGATCTGGCCGGGCGACTTTCGCCGGACGAGGTCAACCATGTTTACAACCAGGCCGCGGTCGGGCTCTGTCTGTCGGCGGTGGAGGGGGCAATGTACTCCAGTATGGAGTACTTGCTGGCCGGCTTGCCGATCGTCTCGACGCCGAGCATCGGCGGCCGCGACGTGTATTTCCACCCGGACTACTGCATCATCGCCGAGCCCGAGCCGACCGCCATCCGGCGTGCCGTCGAGACCTTGCGCGACCGCGCCATTCCGCGCGAGGAGATTCGCGGCCGCACGCTGGAGACGGTGCGGGCCGAACGTCTGCACCTGATGGCCTATCTCTCGGCGCTCAAGCGGCGCATGGGAAGCGGCGATCCGCCGTTCGCCGAGTGGCCGTTCGCCGGCACCGCGGGGCTGACGCGATGGGCCCCTGTGCGCGAGCATGTGCGCGAGATTGCCGCTATCGCCTCGTCGGGCGGGATCTGAACGGCGGCATCGCGCCCGGCCCAGGAACAGCGTTTGCACGTCGCTTGGCGGTTTACAGCGACGGCGTGTGGCCTTAAGCCGGAAGCTCACAAAAAATATGGCGTCCAGCTCAAGGGTGCCGCACTGGTGAGGGAATCAAGAGGACCATGGCCAGGAAAACCGAAAGCAGCGGTCCCTCTGTCAGCGCGCAGGAGGCGCTCGAATTCCACGCCATGGGACGGCCGGGCAAGCTGGAAATCGTCGCCACCAAGCCGATGGCGACGCAGCGCGATCTCAGCCTCGCCTATTCGCCGGGCGTCGCCGTTCCCGTTCGCGCCATCGCCGAGGATCCGAGCCGCGCCTTCGACTACACGACGCGCGGCAACATGGTCGCCGTCATCTCCAACGGCACCGCCATCCTCGGCCTCGGCAACCTCGGCGCGCTTGCCTCCAAGCCGGTGATGGAAGGCAAGTCGGTGCTGTTCAAGCGGTTCGCCGATGTCGATTCCATCGACCTCGAGGTCGACACAGAGGATGCCGACGAGTTCATCAACTGCGTGCGCTTCCTCGGTCCCTCCTTCGGCGGCATCAATCTGGAAGACATCAAGGCACCGGAATGCTTCATCATCGAGCAGCGGCTGCGCGAATTGATGGACATACCCGTCTTCCACGACGACCAGCACGGCACCGCCATCATCTCCGCCGCCGGCCTGATCAATGCGCTCGAGATCACCGGCCGCGACATGAAGACCACCAGGATGGTCTGCAACGGCGCCGGTGCCGCCGGCATCGCTTGTATCGAGCTGATGAAGGCGATGGGTTTCTCGCCGGAAAACATCATCCTGTGCGACACCAAGGGCGTCGTCTTCCAGGGCCGCACCGAAGGCATGAACCAGTGGAAATCGGCGCATGCCGTCAAGACCGAGGCGCGCTCGCTGGCCGAGGCTCTCGATGGCGCCGACGTCTTCCTCGGCCTTTCCGCCAAGGGCGCGCTGACGACCAAGATGGTGCAGTCGATGGCCAGGAACCCGATCATCTTCGCCATGGCCAATCCCGATCCCGAGATTACGCCCGAGGAAGTGGCCGAGATCCGCACCGACGCCATCATGGCCACGGGGCGTTCGGACTATCCGAACCAGGTCAACAATGTGCTCGGCTTCCCCTACATTTTCCGCGGCGCGCTGGATGTCCGCGCCACCACCATCAACGACGAGATGAAGATCGCAGCGGCGCGCGCGCTGGCCGAGTTGGCGCGCCGCGACGTGCCCGACGACGTCGCCGCCGCCTATCAGGGCAACCGGCCGAAATTCGGCCCCAACTACATCATCCCGGTGCCGTTCGACCCGCGCCTGATCGCCGCCATCCCGCTGGCTGTGGCGAAGGCCGCGATGGAGTCCGGTGTCGCCCGCAAGCCGATCCTAGACCTCGGCCGTTACGCGCAGGAGCTTTCCGCCCGCCGCGATCCGATCGCCTCCACCCTGCAGCGCATCTACGACCGCGTGCGGCGCCAGCCCAAGCGCATCGTCTTCGCCGAGGGCGAGGAGGAGCAGGTGATGCGCGCCGCCGTCTCCTATGTGAACCAGAATCTCGGCACCGCCATCCTGCTCGGCCGCGACGACGTCATCAAGGAAAACGCCAAACACGCCGGCATCGAGCTCAACAAGCAGGGCATCGAGATCATCAATGCCAGGCTGTCGCGCCGCAACGGCATCTACACCGACTATCTCTACGAGCGCATGCAGCGAAAGGGCTTCCTGTTCCGCGACTGCCAGCGGCTGATCAACAATGACCGCAACCACTTCGCCGCCTGCATGGTGGCGCTGGGCGATGCCGACGGCATCGTCACTGGCGTCACCCGCAACTACTCCACCGCGCTTGACGACATCCGCCGCGTCATCGACGCCAAGCCGGGCCACCGCGTCATCGGCGTCTCGATCGTGCTCGCGCGGGGCAAGACCGTACTAGTCGCCGATACCGCCGTGCACGACATGCCGAATGCCGAGCAGATCGCCGACATCGCCGAGGAAGCGGCCGGCTTTGCCCGCCGCATGGGCTATGAGCCGCGGCTTGCCATGCTCGCCTACTCGACCTTCGGCCATCCGCATGGCGAACGTTCCGAGCGCGTGCAGGAGGCCGTGCGCATCCTCGACAAGCGCCGCGTCGATTTCGAGTATGACGGCGAGATGGCCGCCGACGTGGCGCTCAACGCCCGCGCCATGGCGCAATACCCGTTCATACGGCTGACCGGCCCGGCCAACGTGCTGATCATGCCGGCGTTCCACTCGGCCTCGATCTCGACCAAGATGCTGCAGGAGCTCGGCGGCTCGACCGTTATCGGCCCGCTGCTGGTCGGCCTGAACAAGCCGGTGCAGATCGTCTCGCTGAACGCCAAGGACTCAGACATCGTCAACATGGCGGCGATCGCGGCCTACACGGCGAGCAACTGAGAAGCGGTGCGCGTAGGGCGCCTCCCATAACAGATTGATAATACTCAGCTGATATTGAAGACCTCTTGCCGACTTGCCGTAACGGCATCTACGGCGCGCTCAGACCGCTAACTTGGGGGTGCGGCCATGAAGCATGACGGGGTTTCTGCATCCGCGGTCGGCCAGGGGGGCCACCACGACGAGCGGCTGGACGCGCTGCTCAGCATCACCGGTCGCATGGACGGCTATCTCTACCGCTGCCGCAACGACCAGTCCTATACGATGCTCTACATCAGCGACGGCATCCTCACTGTCAGCGGCTATCGGCCGAGCGATTTCATCCACAATGCGGTGCGCGACTACGTTTCGGCCATCCATCCTGACGATCTCGCTTCGGTCTATGCTGCCGTCGACGCCGCGCTCGAGGCGCGCTGCAACTGGAATGTCGACTACCGCATCGTGCCGAGGGTCGGCGAGCCGCTCTGGGTCCGCGAGATCGGCGGCGGTGTCTGGGACGAGGCCGGCGGGCTCGAATTCCTCGAGGGGTTCGTCGTCGACATCAGCGACCGCAAGGTCGTCGAGGACCTCAACGCGCAGCTGCTGCTCGACCTCAAGGCCGCCAACGAGGAACTGTCGGCGCAAAAGCGCGAGATCGAGCTGGCCAAGCAGCAGAGCGACCATTCGGCCAACCACGATCTCCTGACCGACCTGCCCAACCGGCGCGCCTTCCACAACGAGCTCAAATCGGTGATCGGCCGCTGCGCCGCAACCGGCGATGCGGCGGGCCTGCTGTTCATCGACCTTGACCGCTTCAAGGAGGTCAACGACACGCTTGGCCACGAGGCCGGCGATGCGCTGTTGCAGCGCGTGTCGGACAAGCTGCGCGCGATCCTGCGCAGCGCCGACTTCGTCGCGCGGCTCGGCGGCGACGAGTTCGCCTTCCTGTTCTCGGGCAAGCCTGACCAGGCCAGGGAGAAGGCGGTGCGCGTGGCGGAGCGCGTGCTGGAGCGGCTGCGCATCAAGGTTCCGGCCCCGAACGGCGACATCCAGGTCGGCTGCACCGTCGGTGTCGCGATCTATCCGACGGAAGCCGCTGATCCCGATGCGCTGGTCGCGCTCGCCGACCGGCATATGTATGTCGGCAAGAAGGAAGGCCGTGGCCGGCTGGTCACTTCCGACCAATTGGCGCTGGAGCAGCCCGGGGCCGGCGGCGGCCAGTCGTCACGCCGCCAGCGCCGCATCGCCTAGCTCCGACGGGCGCGGCATCCATCGAGCAGGATCGGCCGCAACCTTCCCCCCGCGAGGCGAGGGGAAGGCAAGGCATTTGAAGGCGTGGCGACACCCTACTCCCAGTCGCGGCAGGCGAGAAAGGCACGCTTCCAGAAGCGCCAGCCGGTCACCTTCCACTTCCAGAATTCATAGCCGCAGCCGCCATGGTCGGACGCCACGATGGTCACCCCGCCCCAGCCCCAGGCGTGGTGCTTGTGGTGGCCATGGTGGTGGCCGCCAATGGCCATTGCAGACCTGGTCGAGGTTGGGGCTGGCCGCCGCTCTCGCCGCGTTCGGACGCCCGGAGGAAGCCAGGGCCGTCATCGCCGAAGCAACGCGCATCGACCAGGGTCTGACGGTCGCCTCGTTCGACGCGGTCGTGGGCCAGGTCCCGGACGGTCTGCGCGAGCGGGTCTGTTCGGCACTTAGACAGGCGGGGGTTGAGCTGAAAAGACAAAGGCCCGCAGCGACGTGCTGCGGGCCCTTCTTGCAAAGATTGTAGAACCGGTCAGAACGAGCGCTGGAAGCGGAGGATGCCGCCGATGCTGTTTTCCTTGTCGGCTTTGGTCCAGTTGGTGACGGTATCTTCGCCGACATGCAGATAGTCGACTTCGGCCGTGACCTTGAGGCCCTTGACGATTTCATAGGCAATGTTCGCCGCGACGCCGAAGTTCTTGCCTTCGTCGTAGGAGAGCTGGGCGTTGAACGAGGTCTTCTCGTTGATGGTGTAGGTACCGCCGCCCCAGATCGCCCAGTTGCCGCTCCACTGCTTGTAGAAGCCGCGACCATGCGCGTCGATGACGTTGCCTGCGTCATCGTTGAGGTTGTCGTCGGTGCCGTAGCCGCCCATGATGAACAGCGACAGGTTGTCCATCGGCTTGACGTCGAGACGAACCTTGCCGGCCACTTCCTCGTAGTTGCTGTCATAGGCGACGACGCCGGTGATGGCGCCCCAGCCCTGCGTGTACTTCACGCCACCGACGACATGCGGAACATAGCTGTCGATCGTGCCGACGACGCCAGAGCCCTCTTCGAGAGAGACCACGGCCGAGAAGCCGTTGCCGGCGTCGAAGTAGTACTGGACGACGTTGGTGTCGAAATCGCCGTACGGAACCAGCGTATCCTGGATGACGTTGCCGGCGTAGCCGATGAACGAATCGAACGCCGATTCGTCCTTACCGACGCGCAGACCACCGAGCTGGATCGAGGCGAACTTCACCGAGACGCCCTTGTCGACGGCGGGATTGCCGGAGGCGAGGGTGCCATAGCCGTTGCTGTTGCCGAAGTTGAAGCGCATTTCGGTGTAGGTCTTCAAGGTGCCGAGCTCGGTTTCCTGGCCGGTCCAGGTCTTGAAGGTGAAGCGGGCATTCTTCTTCCAGGTGTCCTGCTCGTCGCCATCCTGGTGGTCGACTGACGACGCACCGTCGAACGAGCCGACGTCGCCAAAGCCGATGTCGTAACGGACATAGCCGCCGATGCGCAGGCAGGTTTCGGTGCCGGGGATGTAGAAGTAGCCCGAGCCGTACACGTCGCAGATCTTGACGTATTCAGCCGGTTCCGGCTCGGCGACGACAACGGCGTCGGCGGCGCGCGCACCGGAAACTGCGATCAGGGCCGCAGCTGAGCCGAGAAGAAGGCTCTTGATGTTCATTTTCTGAATCTCCAGTCAAAAGTTAAAACGGGTTTGATCTCTTGAAAGGCAGCGTTGCCGCCCCCTGTCCCCACGGTTGAAAAAGACGCGCATCGCGCCGCTTCTTCGCGCTCCACATGACCCATGTCGCAGCGCGGTTCAACAGAGATTGTGTCATAAAAGCGGCTTTTGGAATCTTGGAAAAGTATTGTTGCGTAAATACCACGAATATATTGTCGAAATTGGCACAAATGGCACAAGTTGTACAAACGAAACGTAACTATAGATTTACACAACCTGGGATACATCCAACGAGGACTGTTCCATGAAATACCATTAGCCGACTAGTTAATGACGCGGCAACCGCCGTTTAACTAATTGATTTGAAAGAAAAAAATCAAACTCGCGAGCCGTTGGGATTGCTGGTCGGCGAAAAGTCGCGTGCGGCCAGCATGACTTCGCGCACCCTGTCGTGCTTGAGCATTTCAAGGGGAGTGCGACCATCGAGATCGGGCGAAGGGCGGGTCAGCCAGAACCAGGCCAGCCTCGGATTGGCGATCACCGCCAGCAGCTCTCTGATCCCCGCGGCCGGCCTGCCGTCGACGAACTGGGCCAGCGGAAAGA
>NZ_RZOT01000208.1:0-9410 GCF_003999085.1 Mesorhizobium sp. M4A.F.Ca.ET.090.04.2.1 | reverse complement strand
GTGCAATGGTGACGAAGCTCGATGGCGGGATCGTCTGCCACTCGCCGCCTTCGCGGTCGAAGGGCTCCGAGACGATGCAGCGGCCCCTGCCAAAGGCCGAGGTGTAAAGCGTCGGCGCATGATCGTCGGTGGCGTAGCGCACGGCGTAGAGCGCCTTGCCGTCCGAGAAGGCGGCGGTGAGCTTCAGCGCCGGGTCCAGACCGGCGCGGCGCGAGGCGTCGAGCACGCGATTGGCGGCGCGCGTTGCCGCGCCATGCGGGTCGCGCGACAGGCCCTCGTCGATCATCAGCAGGAAGAACAGCTCGGAATCGGTGCTGCCCGAGCGCCGGTCGTAGACGGCGTCCGAAAGCGAGTTCTCCAGTCCGCGGCGTATCCTTTCGAAGCCGTGGATCTGGCCGTTATGCATGAACGACCAGCGGCCGGAAATGAACGGGTGGCAGTTCACGCGGCTGGTGCCGCCACCGGTCGAGGCGCGGACATGGGCCAGGAAAAGGCCGGATCTGATCTGCTGGCACAGGCTCTTCAGGTTAGGGTCTGACCAGGCCGGCAGAATATCGCGATAGAGCCCAGGCTCGGGCCGGCCGCCATATCAGGCCAGACCGAAGCCGTCGGCATTGGTCGGCGATTTCGCCTCCCGCGCGTCGCGGCTCTGAACGATCAGCGAGTGTGAAGGTGCGGTGACGATCTCTTCAAGGAATATCGCTTCGCCGAGATAGGCGGCCCATCTGCACATTGTTGCGTCATCCTCTCTTGCGCATCCAACCGGGGCCGCGAATGAAAACCATTCGCCGCCGGTGAGGCGCCAGAGATGACAGGAGGCCGGATTGGCGTCCTTACGTCGCGCTGATGTTTTGCTGATCCTTTGCCCGAGGCAGGCTGGAAAGATGCCGGCGATCGCCGGGCGATCGAGATCGTGCCTAGCCGACCAGCGCCAGCTTGTTCGCTGCAGGTGCAAAAGGCCGAATGCCCATGCCGTCCGCCGTCATGGTGACGAAGCTCGACGGCGGGATCGCCTGCCACTCGCCGCCGTCGCGGTCGAAGGGTTCGGAAACGATGCAGCGGCCCGCGCCGTTGCGGAAGACGGAGGTGTAGAGCGTCGGCGCATGATCGTCGGTGGCGTAGCGCACGGCATAGAGCGCCTGGCCGTTGGAGAAAGCAGCCGTCAGCTTCAGCGCCGGCTCGAGGCCAGCGCGGCGCGAGGCGTCCAGCACGCGACTGGTGGCGCGCGACACCGCGCCTTGCGGGTCTTCGGACAGACCCTCGTCGATCATCAGGAGAAAAAAGAGCTCGGAATCGGTGGTGCCCTCGCGCTGGTCGAAGACGGCGTCGCAGAGCGAATTCTCCAGCGCGCGGCGGATCTTCTCGAAACCACCGATCTGGCCGTTGTGCATGAACGACCAGCGGCCGGAGATGAAAGGATGGCAGTTCATGCGGCTGGTGGCGCCGCCGGTCGAGGCGCGCACATGGGCGAGGAACAGGCCGGACTTGATCTGCCGGCACAGGCTCTTCAGATTGGGGTCCGACCAAGCCGGCAGGATGTCGCGATAGAGGCCGGGCTCGGGCCGGTCGCCATACCAGGCAAGCCCGAAACCGTCGCCATTGGTCGGCGACTTGGCTTCCTGGGCGCAGTGGCTCTGGGCGATCAGCGAATGGCAGGGCGCGGTGATGATGTCTTCGAGGAAGACCGCTTCACCAAAATAGGCCGCCCACCGGCACATCGCATTCCACCGTTGCTAGGCGCGGTCCATCAGAGCCTTGGGCTCCTTGACCGCGTGTGAGCCTCTGTTGTGCGTCCGCTCATAGAGCTCGCGGACGATTCGGCTGGCGGTAGTCTCGAACAGAAATGGCAAGAAAGCGTGAACGAGCGCCGCGCCCGCGGCCAGCGACAGGCGCGAGCAGAACCAGGCGGCGAAGGCCATGTGGCTGAAATAGGTCTCGCCCACCTTGGCCGGGTGAGAGGTGAACAGCTTCGAAAACGTCGTCATGGTGATCCCTCCTGCCGGGATGAGCCCCGATGCTGAGTATCGTGCCACGGGTCAAAGGTTCATCGATCCCAAATTGTCCTTGCGATGAGCAACAATTTGGGACATTCATCCCAGGATGAGCATAGAAATCGATGAAATCGATCGAAGATTGCTGGCGGAGCTGCAACGCGACGGTACGTTGTCGGTCGATCAGCTGTCGGAGCGGGTGGCGCTGTCGCGCAATGCCTGCTGGCGGCGGGTCAAGCGGCTGGAGGAGGACGGCGTCATCATCGGGCGCGTGGCGCTGGTCGATGCCGACAAGCTCGGGCTCGGCCTCTCCGTGTTCATCCTGGTCCGCACCTCCAACCACGATCCGGACTGGCTGCAGAAGTTCCGCGCGGCGGTGACCGGCTTTGCCGAGATCACCGGCGTCTACCGCATGTCGGGCGATCTCGACTATGTACTGAGAGCCCGCGTCGCCGACGTGAAGGCCTATGACCGGCTCTACCAGCGGCTGATCGCCAAGGTGGCGCTGTCGGATGTCTCGGCCTCCTTCGTCATGGAGGAGATCAAGGAAACGACGGTCGTGCCGGTGGAACTGCGCTGAGGAGGAACCGCCTCGAAAGAAAGGCGTTGATAGCGTTGCGGCCGGGGTTGACCTTTCCGGCACTCGCGCCGATAGCAATGGGCTCATGCGCACAGCTGTCTATCCCTCCCCCGTCATCGGCCCCTCCGTCGGTTTCGTCAGGCTTCCGCATGGCGAAGGCCTGCCGCTGCCGGCCTATGAAAGCTCAGGCGCCGCCGGCATGGATTTGCGCGCCGCGGTACCGGATGACCGGCCGCTGCTCATCCTGCCCGGGAAACGCGCGCTGGTGCCGACCGGGCTGATCGTGGAAATCCCGGAAGGCATGGAAGGCCAGGTCCGGCCGCGCTCCGGTCTTGCCTTCAAGCACGGCCTTACCGTTCTCAATTCACCCGGCACCATCGACAGCGATTATCGCGGCGAGGTCAAGGTGCTGCTGGTCAATCTCGGCGACGAGGACTTCGCGGTGACGCGCGGCATGCGCATCGCCCAGATCGTCTTTGCGGCGGTGGCGCAAGTAGCGATCGAGGAGCGCTCGCTCGCTGGCGGCACGGCGCGCGGGGCGGGCGGCTTCGGGTCGACCGGCACGGCCTGATGTCTGTACCAAAGCTGGTCATCTTCGACTGCGACGGGGTCCTGGTCGACACCGAGAACCTTGCCAACCGGCGCCTCGCCGAGTGGCTGAGCGGCGCCGGCTTCGCCACCACCTTCGAATATTGCCGCAAGCACTTCTCCGGCCGCAGCATGGCCTCGGTGCAGAAAGAGATCGAAGCGGCGACCGAGGTCAGGCTCGGCGTCGATTTCGTCGACCGCTGGAACGCCGGCCTGCCGGACCTGTTCGCGCATGGCGTCGAGGCGATCCCTTATGTGCGCGACTTCATCGAGAAGGTCCGCGCCGCCGGCATCGCCTACTGCGTCGCCTCATCGGCGCGGGTGTCGAAGATGCATATCACGCTCGGCCAGACCGGGCTGCTGCCGTTGTTCGAGCACGCCATGTTTTCGTCGACCATGGTCGGGCGCGGCAAGCCGTTTCCGGACCTGTTTCTCTACGCGGCAAAGACGATGGGCTTCGCGCCGGCCGACTGCATCGTCATCGAGGACAGCGTCGCCGGCACTGAGGCCGGCATCGCCGCCGGAATGCGCGTCTTCTCCTATCACGCCGATCCCTATTCCGACCCGCATGGTCTGGAAGAGGCCGGCGGCATTCTGTTCGACGACATGCGCGCGCTGGCCGGGCTGGTGCCGATCGGCTGAGCCGGTTTTCAGCCTTGGGGCCTGGCTTTGCGTTTCAAGACTCCGCGCTGGAGTGGTTGATCGGTGATGGAAACGCAGAACCACCTCTTTTGTTTCGACGCAATCCGGACGGAAAACCGCTTCACACTTTTCCTCGAATTGCTCTAGCGTAGGCTCTCTCGGGGGGCGCCCGCACATATGATCTCCATTTTGTTTCGCTTCATTCTCGCTTGCCTGCTCTTGCCCTGGATTTGGGCGACGGCAGACGCGCAGACCGCCAGCTTCCCGGAACTGAGCAGCGCCGTCCCTAGCCATCCGGACGTCACCTATCTCGACCTTGCCAACTTGGTCGTCCCCGTTCTCGCCGGCACTTCGCCGATCAAGATCCGCCCCATCAGCGGTGACGCTGATGACGAGGCGCCGCCTTCGACCGGCAACCTGTCGAGCGCCGCCGTCCTCGATATCAAAGCCGGCGGCAAGGAACGGCTGACGATGCTGTTCGACCTCGGGCAAGCCTCCGACAGCGCCGAGGGTTTCGCTGTGCTGGCGCTCTACGACCTCGGCGGCAAGCCGGAATTGCTCGACGCGGTCAATGTCGCCACCGATCGAAGCACATTTTTTCGCGAACCGGCCAGGCTTTCGATCAGCGCCGGCGATGACGCCGTCGTCATCACCAGCACGCATTTCAATTCGAACCAGGGCTATGTCAGCACGTTGCTGCTCATGGTCCGCAGCGACCGCTTCGAGCTGGTCGACACCATCAACACGTTCGATGAAAACTACTGCTACAAGCGGACGCAGGATCTTGCCTTCAAGACGCTCGCGGACGGCCGGCGCTATGCGGCGATCAAGGCGACGGTGACCGACGCCACGGTGCCGGGCGAAGACTGCGAAGACGAGCAGCCCAAGGCTTCGTCGCACAAGATCTCTGTGACCTATCGCTGGAGCAAGAAGGCGTCGCGCTACGTGCCTAGTTCCAAGGCGTTCGAGCGTCTGTCAGCAGAGAACCAGAAACGCTTCTGAGCCAGACGCATTCGTTTGCCCGGTTGAAATCGTCGCGTTAGACTCCGCTTCACAAGTCCACATATGAGGGAAGCATCCATGGACAAGGGCAAGATCTTTCGCGACCTGCACGCCTCGACCTTCGTCATGCCCAATCCCTGGGATATCGGCACGACAAAGCTTCTCGCCTCCTTCGGATTCAAGGCGCTGGCGACGACCAGCGCCGGCTTTGCCTTTTCGCGCGGCCTGCCCGACGGCGCGGTGACGTTCGACGCGATGATCCATCACTGCCGCGAGGTGACGGCGGCGACCGCTCTTCCAGTTTCGGCCGATCTCGAACGTGGCAAGGGCGACAGCCCCGAACAGGCGGCAGAGACCGTTTTCGCGGCCGAGGCGGCCGGCCTTGCCGGCTGCTCGATTGAGGACCACACTGGCGATCGGGAGAAGCCGATCTATGATTTTTCCCACGCCGTAGAACGCGTCGCCGCCGCTGTCGAGGCGGCGCGGGCGCTGAAGCACGATTTCGTCTTCACCGCGCGGGCCGAGAATTTCCTGTGGGGCCGGTCCGATATCGATGACACGATCAAGCGGCTGCAGGCCTTCGAGCAGGCCGGAGCCGACGTGCTCTACGCGCCGGGCTTGAGCGACGTCGAGACGGTGCGGATCGTCTGCTCGTCGGTGACCAAGCCGGTCAACGTCATGGCGCGGCCGGGCTTCGCCGTCGCCGACCTCGCCCAGGCGGGTGTCAAGCGCATCTCGCTCGGGCCCTGGCTGACCAATTTCGCCTTCGGCATGCTGGAGACCGCGGCGCGCGAGATCCAGCAGGACGGCACCTTCGGCTTCACCCGCGCCGCCATGCCGTTCGGCAAGCTGCAAGCGCTGTTCGGCAAGAACGGCGACTGACCGAAAAGGTCATTCTGGCCGGCGCGCTGACACCGCCTTGTGCAGATGCACCATCATGGCGGCGGTGAAGAGCGGCGTCAGCAGGTTGACGACCGGAACGGCCAGGAAAGCGGCGATGACCAGCCCGGCCAGGAACACGGTGCCGGCATACTTCCGGCGCAAGGCCTTAGCTTCGGCCTCCGGGCGGAAGCGCATGGCGGCGAATTCGAAGAACTCGCGCCCGAGCAGATAGCCATTGACGATGAAGAAGGCGGCGATGTTGATGCCCGGCACCAGGAGCAGCAGCAGGGCGATGATGTTGCCGAGAACAACGACGCCAAAGAATTTTATCGCCAGCACCAGCGAGTGCAGCGCCGGCACGGGACGGCCGGGCGGGTCGTCCGGATAATCGGTGCGCTCGACCACTTCGGCGACGTCGTCGAGGAACAGGCCGGCGATGATCGCCGTCACCGGCGCGACAACCAGCGCCATCCCCATCGCCAGGACGATGCCGGCGACAATGGCGCCCAGCCATCCGGCCCAGGACGGCAGCCCAGGCAGAAGCGTCTGCAGCCACGGCCAGGCCAGCCATCCGAGCAGGCTCTCGATGCCGAACCAAAAGGCCACCAGCGCCAGCAGGGTCAGCCCCAGCGTCTTCAGGAAGACGGAACGGAATTCGGGCGAGAACAGCCGGCTGGCAGCGGCGCGGGCGGCGTCGAGGATCACGGCGTCTCCAACCCCTCATTGACTAAGACGCTTCCGAGATAGGCACCCTTGTCGAGCAGCGCAACTATTGCGCAAGTTTCGTCTGCCGGGCGGGGATGGTCATCGCCGCGACGCCGACAACGACGAAACCCATGCCGAGCCAGGCCGTCGGACCGAGGCTCTCGCCAAGGAAGAGAGCGCCGATGCCGACGCCTATCGGCACGCGCAGATAGGCCTGCGATGTGGTGCCGACCGAGCCCAGCGTGTGGATAAGGCGGAAGAAGATCGAGAAGGCGAGCGCGGTCGAGAAGACTGAAAGTCCGATCAGGGCGAGGATCGACGCGGTCGATGGCGAGAGCGTCCAGGGCCGGTCGAAAACAAGGCTCAACGGAATCAGGATCGCCGCGCCGCAGATCATCGAGCCGGCGGCCGGCAGCATTGGGTCAAGCCCTCTGAAGTTGCGCCCGAAAATGGCCGCGCCCGCATAGCTGACGGTAGCGGCGACGACGGCAAGCTGCGCCCACAGCTGATGGCCGAGACCGCCGAGCGCCTCCGTGCCGACGATGAGGCAGATGCCAGCGATGCCAGCGCCGACACCGACCAGCTTGCGCAGCGTCACCGGCTCGTGGCGGGTGATCAGCGCGGTCAGGAGGAAGGTGAAGATCGGCGAGGTGGCGTTGAGGATGGTGGCGAGGCCGGCATCAATGGAGCGCTCGGCGGCGGCGATCAGGGTGAAGGGCACGACGCTGTTCAGGCAGGCCTGGAAGGCGAAGCGACGCCAGGTTGCGGCGTCCCTCGGCATGGCGAGGCCGCGCCAGCGGATGATCGCCAGCAGGATGGCGCCGGCGATCAGGGTGCGGGCGGCGATGAAGGTCACCGGCGGGATCGTCTCGACGCCAACCTTGATGAAGGTATAGGACGCGCCCCATAGCAGCGCCAGCACGGCAAGCAGCGACAGTTCGGTGGTCATGTCGGTCTTTGCGGGCATTGCTGGTTCGTGCTCTCAGAAACTTCGCTCGGATCGCTTCTAGCCGACGGCCAGGCGGAAATGTTTCGATCCGGATGCAACCATAGCCGTCATCATCACGGCCGATATGGTCCAGTTTTATGCGATGGCTGCAACAGCCGGCAAATAGGCGCGGCCATTGACCGGCATGGCGGAACCCAATGCCGATTTTCGGGGTAGGCAAAAGGGCGGCAACTCGCTAGACCCGCGCCCGGCCGGCGTGGCAGAAAGCCGGCAGGTTCCAAGGCGGAGAGATTGATGCCGGATTATGACGTGCTTTGCATCGGCAATGCCATTGTCGACATCATCGCCCAGTGCGACGAGGCCTTCCTCGAGACCAACGGCATCATCAAGGGCGCGATGAACCTGATCGACACCAGGCGCGCCGAACTGCTCTACAGCCGCATGGGCCCGGCGATCGAGGCCTCCGGCGGCAGCGCCGGCAACACGGCGGCTGGCGTTGCGAGCTTCGGCGGCCGCGCCGCCTTCTTTGGCAAGGTCTCCAACGACCCGCTCGGCGAAATCTACACCCACGACATCCAGGCCCAGGGCGTCGCGTTCGACACCAAGCCGCTCCAGGGCCAGCCGCCGACGGCGCGATCGATGATCTTCGTCACGCCGGACGGCGAGCGCTCGATGAACACCTATCTCGGCGCCTGCGTCGAGCTTGGCCCGGAAGATGTCGAGGCCGACAAGGCCTCCGGCGCCGCGGTCACCTATTTCGAGGGCTATCTGTGGGACCCGCCGCGCGCCAAGGAAGCGATCCGGCAGACGGCAAGACTGGCGCATGCCGCCGGGCGCGAAGTGTCGATGACATTGTCGGATTCCTTCTGCGTCGACCGCTACCGCGACGAGTTCCTCGACCTGATGCGCTCGGGCACCGTCGACATCGTCTTCGCCAACAGCCACGAGATCAAGTCGCTCTACCAGACCTCGTCCTTCGAGGACGCGCTGGAAGCGATCCGCAAGGATTGCAAGATCGCCGCCGTCACCCGCTCCGAAAAGGGCTCGGTCATCGTGCGTGGCGACGAGACCGTCACCATCAATGCGACGACGATCCGCGAACTGGTCGACACCACCGGCGCCGGCGACCTCTATGCCGCCGGCTTCCTCTACGGCTACACCGCAGGACGCAGCCTCAAGGAATGCGGCGACCTCGGCTCGCTGGCGGCCGGGCTGGTGATCCAACAGATCGGGCCGCGCCCAAGGCAGAATTTGCGCAGCGCGGCCCAATTGGCGGGGCTGCTTTAGCCTTCATTGCATTGGGCGCGTCGAACGACGCCAACTGTCGCGCGCCTGTCATAGAGCGCACCTACACGCAAACCGAGGCGTCCCGCGACTGACATTTCGGGATGTCCAGTTGGGGTGCAAAAAAATGCAAGACAGCAACCTGTCGGGTCGCTGTGTTTGTCGTTGCTGCCATTTTTGCTTCCTGCTGTAGCCATTTCAATCGGCCGCAGCTGGGGAGGAGAGCGCGTGGCCCGCAAGACAGACACATGACCAGATTTCAAAATCCGACGGATGGGACATCGCAGGATGCCTTGGCGGGCCTCGTCGCCGAGGCGGTGCAGCAGGCACTGGCCCAGCACGGCGTGCTCCTCGATCCGCAAGCGCTGGCTTCAGCCAGCGCCATCGCCGGCGGTTTCGCCGCCGCCTTTCCCTTCCTGCCGCAAACACAGCGGCTCGCGATCGGCTCCCTCAAAGGCGATTGGACCGCGCTTGCTTCCGCGTTCTTCAGCATGACCGCCAACAAGGCCGCGCGTGGCGGCACGGCAGACGCCGGCCGTAGCACGGCAGACGCCGGTGGGGCGGATGAGCACCCGGTGCCGCCATCCGCGACCGGGAAGCCCCCGTCGCCGCGCGAGCGCCAGCGAACCAACGATCTACAATCCGTGCTGATCGAGGATTGGGCGGGCGAAGTCGCAGGATCGACCTATCTGGAAGAGAATTTCCGCATACCGCGCTCGACCCTGCATCGCTGGCAACGGCGAAACGAGGTCATTGCCTTGCGCAAGGGTGGCCGCAAGCATGTCTT
>NZ_RZOT01000207.1:0-9430 GCF_003999085.1 Mesorhizobium sp. M4A.F.Ca.ET.090.04.2.1 | reverse complement strand
GCGCTGGTCCTGCTCGACGAGCGCGGCAAGAATTTCTCCTCCGAGGATTTCGCCGGCCGCCTCGGCTTGCTGCGCGACGGCGGCCGGAAGGCGTTGGTGATCGCCATCGGCGGCGCCGACGGCCACGACCAGTCGCTGCGCGACCAGGCCGATCTGGTTCTGTCCTTCGGGGCGCTGACTTGGCCGCACCAGCTGGTGCGGGTGATGCTGGGCGAACAGCTCTATCGGGCGGCCACTATCCTTTCCGGGCACCCCTACCATCGTTCGTAGAGCGAAGGCTGTGGATCGGCGCGGGCCCGCCCGGATTTTCGCCCCATTGCGGGACAAGGCTGCCCGCGGTCGCCGAACATGGTTGATGGTTCGTTAACGAAGCCGCAGTTAGAGTCGACGCCTGATGTCTGAAGGCTGGAAATCGAAAACGAGCTCCTGGCGCGCGCGCTGTGGTTTGACCGCGGCCGCGATCGTGCTGTCGCTGGGCCCCGTGATGGCCGAGAACACGCTCGACCCGGCGCCCGATCCCGACCAGAGCCGGGCCGAATATGAGCAGGTCTCGAAGGAAATCACGCTTTCTTCCGAGCGGCTGGCCAAGCTCGCTGCCGACATAGCGGCGGTCAAGAAGGATCATGCCTCGATCACAGCGGCGCTGATCCAGTCGGCGATGACCGAGCAGAAGCTCGGTCAGGACATCGAGGATATCGGCGCCAAGCTGGAAGGGCTGAAAAGGGAAGAGCAGAAGATCCGTGCCTCGCTGGCGGCGCGACGCGACGTGCTGGCCGAAGTGCTGGGCGCGCTGCAGCGCATGGGACTCAATCCGCCTCCGGCGATCCTGGTCAAACCGGAGGATGCGCTGTCGTCGGTGCGCAGCGCCATCCTGCTCGGCGCGGTGGTCCCGGAATTGCGCGAGCAGACCGAAATGCTGCTTGCCGACCTCAAGGAGCAGACGCGGGTGACGGCCTCGATCGAGGCCGAGCGGGCACGGCTGACCACGGCGGTCGGCGAACAGACGGCCGAAAAGAAGCGGCTGAGCATGCTGCTCGAGGCCAAGCAGAGGCTTCAGGCCGACACCGAGACGGAGATCGCCGCCGAGAAGCAGCGCTCGCAGGCGCTGGCCGCCAGGGCGGGCAGCCTGAAGGAGCTCATCGCCTCGCTGGAAGCAGACAAGACACGCAAGGCGGCGGACCAGGCCAAGGCGGCCGAGCGGAAATCGGCTGATGGCGACCAGGCGGCACCGAACGGGGCGCCGGCCTCGACGGAACTCGCTTCGCTGCCGGTGCCGGAAGGCAACCGACTCACGGCCGCGGCGCCGTTCTCGGCGCTGCAGGGACAGATCGCGCTGCCGGTCACCGGCAAGATCAAGCGGCGCTTCGGGGCCGATGACGGTAACGGCGCGGTGATGCAGGGCGACATGGTTGCGACACAATCGGGAGCCATCGTCACCGCGCCGGCGGATGGAAATGTGCTTTATGCGGGGCCGTTTCGCTCTTATGGTCAACTCTTGATCCTCAATGCCGGCGACGGGTATCATGTCGTCCTGGCTGGGATGAGCAGAATCAGTGTCGCGACTGGCCAGTCGGTGCTCGCAGGAGAACCGGTCGGCGCGATGGGAGAGGCCCGGGTGGCGAGCACCTCGGCCTCGCAGAATGGAAATGCCACGCCGGAGCTCTATGTCGAGTTCCGCAAGGATGGGAAACCCGTCGATCCGACCCCATGGTGGGCGGACCGTTTTTCTGGAAGGACGTGAAATGATGCGGAAACTTTCGCTTCTGTTCGCCGGCGCGCTGATGGGCGCGTCAGCGATGAGCCTGGTCTACGGCGCGCCAGGCTCGACGGCGAACGCAGCGGGCTCCGAGACTTACAAGCAGCTGGCGATCTTCGGCGATATTTTCGAGCGTGTGCGGGCGCAATATGTGACGCCGCCGGACGACAAGTCGCTGGTCGAGAACGCCATCAACGGCATGCTGGCCTCGCTTGATCCGCACTCGTCCTACATGAACGCCGAGCAGGCGCAGGACATGCGCGTGCAGACCAAGGGCGAGTTCGGCGGCCTCGGCATCGAGGTCACCATGGAGAACGACCTGGTCAAGGTGATCACGCCGATCGACGACACGCCGGCCGCCAAGGCCGGCGTGCTGGCAGGCGACTACATCGCCAAGATCGACGGCGAGGAGGTGCGCGGCCTGACCCTCAACGACGCCGTCGAGAAGATGCGCGGACCGGTCAACACGCCGATCAAGCTGACCATACTGCGCCAGGGCGCCGACAAGCCGATCGAGCTGACGGTGGTGCGCGACATCATCAAGGTCAAGGCGGTCAAGTTCCGGGTCGAGAACGACGTCGGCTACATGAAGATCACCTCGTTCACCGAGAAGACCTATGACGATCTCGAGAACGCCATCGACACCATCAAGAAGCAGGTGCCGGCCGACAAGCTCAAGGGCTATGTGCTCGATCTGCGCCTCAATCCGGGCGGCCTGCTCGACCAGGCGGTGAGCGTGTCGGATGCCTTCCTCGACCGCGGCGAGATCGTCTCGACGCGCGGCCGCGATCCGAAGGACGTCACCCGCTTCGACGCGAGGGCGGGCGACGACATCGGCGGCAAACCGCTGATCGTGCTGGTCAATGGCGGTTCGGCGAGCGCGTCGGAAATCGTCGCCGGCGCGCTACAGGACCTGCGCCGCGCCACCGTGGTCGGCACGCAATCCTTCGGCAAGGGCTCGGTGCAGACCATCATCCCGCTCGGCGAGAACGGCGCGCTCAGGCTGACGACGGCGCTCTATTACACCCCGTCCGGCAAGTCGATCCAGGGCAAGGGCATCACGCCTGACATAAAGGTCGAGCAGCCGCTGCCGGCGGACCTGCAGGGCCGGGACCTGACGCGCGGCGAATCGGACCTCAAGGGCCATATCAAGGGCGCCGACGAGAGCTCGACCGGCTCCGGCTCGGCCGCCTATGTGCCGCCGGATCCGAAGGACGACTTGCAGCTGATCTATGCCGAGCAGCTTTTGCGCGGCCAGAAGACCGATCCGGCGTTCCCGCCGAATCCGCAGAAGGCCGTGCTCAACCAGTAAGGATTCGGCGGACCAGACCAAGGGGTCTGGCCGCCTGATCGAAGCAATGCGATGCTGCCGGGACCGCGAGGTTCCGGCAGTTTGATTCGGGGACGCGGCTGGCGCGCCGCGCCCGAGGCGTGGCAGGCGCCGAGAAGGCTTGGATTGGCGTTGGCGTTCCGGGAGGTGACCCACCTGCCGGTCCCAATGCATCGGGGTTGCGGCTTGGTGGACATCGGCAAGGACATAGAACGACCACTCGGGCAGGCTCTCAGGCCGCAGCGTGTTGCGTCGCGCGGCATCAGCACCGGCGCGGTCGCGGCGACGCTCGCCGTGCTTGCGGTGATCGGCGTCTCCGGCGCCATCGCGTTGCGCGAAAAACCGTTCCGCAAGCCGCAAGAGGTCGCGGTGTCGACGCCGAAGGTGGCGCCGGCCCCGGCCGCAACGCCTGCCCCGGCACCCGCCGCGGAGGCGGCGACGGCGGCACCCAAGGTCGAAACGCCCAAGGCCGGCGGACCGCAGATCATCCATGTCCAGACCGAGGAAGGCGACGGCCCGCCCAAGGCGGCCATCGTCATCCGCGATCCTTCCGCGATCGGCCAGAACCTGAAGATCGCGCATATCCCCGACAAGGCGTTGATCGAAGCCAGCGACACCGGCCCGCTGCCGGCCCGCGCCGCCGACGGCAGGCGGCCGTTCGACGTCTATGCGCGGCCATGGTCGGGATCGCGCGGCGCACGCGTGGCGATCGTTATCGGCGGGCTCGCCGTCTCCCAGACCGGCACGCAGGCGGCCATCGCCAAATTGCCGGCCGAGGTGACGCTGGCGTTCGCGCCGCAAGGCAACAGCATCGGCCGCTGGATGCAGGCGGCGCGGCAGAGCGGGCACGAGATCGTCTTGCAGATCCCGCTCGAACCGTTCGACTATCCCAACATTAATCCCGGCCGTAACACGCTGACTGTGGCGGCGAGCCCGGACGAGAACCTGAAAAGCCTGCACTGGGCGCTGTCGCGGACGACCAACTATACCGGCGTCATGAACTATATGGGGGCGCGGTTCTCGGCCGACGCGGCCGCGATGGCGCCGTTCATCGCCGAGCTCGGCAAGAGGGGTCTCGCCTATGTCGACGACGGCTCGTCGGCGCGCAGCCTGGCGCCGGACCTGGCGCTGAAGGACGGCGTGCCGTTCGTCGCCGGCGACACATCGATCGACGCGGTGCAGGATCGCGGCGCGATCCTCAAGAAGCTGGACGAGCTGGAGGCCACCGCGCGCGCGAAGGGCACCGCCGTCGGCATCGGCTCGGCCTTCGATCTCACGGTCGACACGGTTTCGGCCTGGGTGGCCGAGGCGAAAAAACGCGGCATCGAGATCGTGCCGATCTCGGCGGTAGCGATCGATCCGCAAAAAGGCTAACAGCCGTCCCGATAATTTTACTCCGGCGGGCATCTGGCGACGTTTTCTGCGCGTCTATAGCGCCGCGAGTCCTTTGGATGGGCAAAGGACGCTATAGCTTTTTTGATTTGCGTATGATCCTTTCCGAAACATCGGTTTGGATTTTCGGGGTCATACGCGCTGTTCACGTACTTTAAGTACGCTCCGTTCCGGTTCTCGAAATCGCTCGCCACCTGCCTCGCCGGAGCGAATTCTCAAAACGGCTGGAAACCTTCATTTATGGCCAAAAACGTCGATCCCGAAACCCTGCCTTACCGTCCATGCGTCGGCCTGATGATCCTCAATGGCGACGGGCTGGTCTGGGTCGGCCATCGCATCGCCGAGTCGGACAGCGAGTTCTCCGGCGCGACGCAGCTCTGGCAGATGCCGCAGGGCGGCATCGACAAGGGCGAGGAGCCGCTCGAGGCGGCGGAGCGGGAGCTCTACGAGGAAACCGGCATGCGCTCGGTCTCGCTGCTCGCCGAGGCGCCGGACTGGATCAACTACGATCTGCCGGCGCATCTGGTCGGCGTCGCCCTCAAAGGGCGCTATCGCGGCCAGACGCAGAAATGGTTCGCCTACCGCTTCCATGGCGATGTCGGTGAAATCCAGATCAATCCGCCGCCGGGCGGCCACACCGCCGAGTTCGACAAATGGGCGTGGCGGCCGATGCAGGACCTGCCCGGCCTGATTGTGCCGTTCAAGCGCCAGGTCTATGAGGAGGTGGTTGCGGCGTTCCGGCACCTGGTCTCATAAGGCGCAAACACGTCTTTCCAAAAACCGGGTTCCAACTTTTAGCGATCATGCTCTATTGATGGCCGATGCAATGGGGGCCGGCATGGACGACGCCGCCGAAAGGCCTATCCCGAACACAGAAGCTGCCGGGCCGGTCAGCGAGGCCGTGGCCGGGGCGATCCTGAGCATCGATCTCGGCGCCATCAGGGAGAACTACCGGCGGCTGAAAGCGCGGGCGGGCAGCGCCCATTGCGCCGGCGTGGTCAAGGCCGACGGCTATGGGCTGGGCGCCGCGGCGGTGGCGGCGACGCTGGCGGCGGAAGGCTGCACCAGCTTCTTCGTCGCGCTGCTCCCCGAAGGCATTGCGCTGCGCAAGGCGCTCGGGCCCGGCCCGGTGATCCATGTGCTGAACGGGCTCCCGCCGGGCTCGGAAAACGAGGCCGTCGAAGCCGGCCTTTGCGTCGTCATCAACAGCTCCACGCAACTCACGGCCTGGAGCGAGGCTGGTCAACAGGCCGGCCGCAAGCTGCCGGCCGCGATCCAGGTCGACAGCGGCATGTCCAGGCTCGGCATGCCGCCGGCGGAGGGCGAAGAGCTGAGCCACAAGCCCGATTCCTTCGACGGTATTGCGGTCACCCTGGTCATGAGCCATCTCGCCTGCGCGGACGAGCCGGCACATCCGGCCAACGAGCGGCAGTGGCTGACGTTCGAGCGCTTGCGCAAGATGCTGCCCGAGGCGCCGGCTTCGCTGGCCAATTCCTCCGGTATCTTTCTCGGGCCGGCCTTCCAGTTCGATCTCGTCCGCCCCGGGGCGGCGCTCTACGGCATCAATCCGACACCGGCGGATCCGAACCCGATGCTGCCAGTGGTGCGGCTGCAGGCCAAGGTCGTGCAGACGCGAAGCGTCGAGAAGGGGGCAGGCGTCGGCTACGGCCACACCTATCGCGCGCAGGATGCGCTCAGGCTGGCGACGATTTCGCTCGGCTATGCCGATGGCTGGCACCGGCGCGCCGCCTCGGCTGCCTGGTTCGAGAACGTGCGGTTGCCCTTTGTCGGAAGGGTGTCGATGGATTCGATCATACTCGACATTTCCGCCTTGCCGCCCGGCAGGCTCGGCGAAGGCGATCTGGTCGAACTGCTTGGTCCGTCACAGAGTGTCGACGACGCGGCCGGCCATGCCGGCACGATCGGCTACGAGATCCTGACCAGCCTCGGACCGCGTTTTCACCGGCGCTATGTGGGCGGCTGAGGTTTTTCAATATCGCGGCCTGGCGCGGCCACTTGGCGGACGCCGCAAAATCCGGCAGACAAGTGGGCGACGACCCCGGCCCGCGCATGGCTCCGAAAATCGGCAACGATCTTCGCGCAAGGATCATGCGCCACATAACAGTGAGAGCCCTGACCAGACGTCGTCGTGGAGAGCGATGCGATGAAGATCTTCGTGCTGGGCGGCGGTGTGATCGGGGTCACCACCGCTTACTTCCTCGCCGAGGCCGGCCACGAGGTGACGGTGTTCGATCGCCAGAAAGGTCCGGCACTGGAAACCAGCTTCGCCAATGCCGGCGAGGTCTCGCCAGGCTATGCCTCGCCCTGGGCCGGCCCGGGCATCCCGCTGAAGGCGATCAAATGGCTGCTGATGAAGCATGGCCCGCTGGTGGTGCGGCCGGCCTTCGATCCGCATATGTGGACATGGCTCTTGAAGATGCTGCGCAACTGCACGGCCGAGCGCTATGCGCTCAACAAGTCGCGCATGGTGCCGCTTGCTGAATACAGCCGCGATACGCTGAAGACGCTGCGCCAGACGACCGGCATCGCCTATGACGAGCGGGTTAAGGGCACGCTGCAGCTTTTCCGTACGCAAAAGCAGCTCGACGGCACCGGCGGCGACGTCGAGGTGCTGAAGAAATACGGCGTTCCCTATGAAGTCCTCGACGCCGAGGGCTGCATCGCCACCGAGCCGGCGCTGGCCGGCGTGCGCGGAAAATTTGTCGGCGGTCTCAGGCTGCCGGGCGACGAAACCGGCGACTGCAAGATGTTCACCGACCGGCTGGCGGAGCTCTGCGTGGCGCGCGGCGTCACCTTCGAATACGACACCGTGATCAGGCGAATCATCCGCAGCCGCAACCGTGTGCACAACATCCACACCAGCAAGGGCTGGAAGGCGGCGGATGCCTATGTGATGGCGATGGGCAGCTATTCAGCGCAGGCAATGCGCCGGGTGAAACGGCCAATCCCGGTCTACCCGGTCAAGGGCTATTCGATCACCGTGCCGATCAAGGATGCCGATGCCGCGCCCGTCTCGACGGTGATGGACGAGACCTACAAGGTGGCGATCACCAGGCTCGGCGATCGCATCCGCGTCGGCGGCACGGCTGAGATTTCAGGCTTCGATATGAGGCTGCACGAGTCGCGCCGGCGTACGCTGGAGCATTCGGTCGGCGATCTCTTCCCGGGCGGCGGCGATCTCAAGACCGCGACCTTCTGGTGCGGCTTGCGGCCAATGACGCCGGACGGGCCTCCGCTGGTCGGCCGCAGTGAGCTGTCAAACCTCTATCTCAACACCGGCCACGGCACGCTCGGCTGGACCATGGCCTGCGGCTCGGCCAAGGTGCTGGCCGACATCATCTCCAGCCGGGTGCCGGAGATCAACGCGCACGACCTCGGGCCGGAACGCTACCTGAAATAGTGCGGCGGCCTTAAGCTTTGTGCATGTCGTTGTCCGAAAATCGCTGCATGCTTTTGGGCGACATGCATCAAAATGCCTGCTTCACCCAGCTCTGGTTGAACAGCAGCCTGTAGGCCCAGGGGATCGTCACATTGGTGGCGACCGGGTTCGAGTGCGCGAGGTAGTCGTCATAAACCGGCCTCATCCTGGCATAGAAGGCGGGGTCGAGAACGGTCATGCCGTTCTCCGAGTCATGGAAGAAGCTGCGGTTGTTGAGGTTGACCGACGAGATCGCCACCAGCCGCTCATCGATCATCATGATCTTGGAATGCAGCACCACGTCGGGCGCCTTGAATTCGCGGATGTCGATGCGGTCGCCGTACTTCTCGACGAACAGCTTGTTGAGCGCGGTGAGGAACTTGCCGCCGATATCGCCCTTGAGGTCGATGCGGCCGACAATGTCGATCCTGACGCCTCTCGCCAGCGCCCGGTCGAAGGCCAGCGCGAGCTTCGGCGTCAAATTCAGGTAAGGATTGACGATCTGGATATGGTGCTCGGCGGTGTCGATCAATTCGACGAAATAGTTCTCCAGCGCGTGCCCGTCCTCATAGGGCGCGGAGATGAAATGCCGGGCGACGCTTGCGGGAGCCGGCCGCTGGCGCGGACCGGAATCGAAAACGGCCGCGAGATATTGGTGTCGGCATCGCGCAGCCATACGGTCGACAGATGCGCGGCGAGCGTCTGGACCGTCGCCGGATCGGCGAACTCAATGTCGAAGTCGCTCCAGTTCGAATAGTAGTTCAGCGAGAAGCCGTCGGTCCTGCCGTATTGCTGCAGGTCCGGATAGCGCGACAGGTCGACCGGTCTGTGGAACAGGAAGCCGTCATGGATGTTGCGGCCGCCGATGATGACGCGCGAACGGCCGGGATCGTCGGCCAGCGCCGCCAGCATCTTGACGTGATGGGTCTTGTGCAGCTGTGAGATCTGCTCGTCGATCGGCGCGCCATGGTCGGCCCGCCAGCGGTATTCCTGAAGCTGGACATTGGGGAATTCCGCCGCCAGCCGGTGCAGCAGGGCGTCGTCCTTCTCGCGCTCCAGCACATCGGTGACCAGGATGCGCACCTTGGTGCCCAAGGCGGCATGGTGGCGGACCAGCCGCTCCATGACGCGGCCGGAAAAGTCCGCCTTGAACTCCAGTGACGACAGATAGATCAGCCTGAGTTTCGGCGCATGGGTGAAGTCGAGCGGCAGCTCCGGATCGGCCTTGTCGAGGGCGCTGTCGGAAAGCCTTGTGCCCAGCAAGGCCTCGACCTTGGCGTTGAACCCATCGCGCGACTTGCGCAGCAAAAGCGGTTTGCCGAGCGGCAGCGCGCAGGTCTGCGACAGCCAGCGGCCGGCATAGAACACACGGTCCAGTTCCTTCAGCCCCGACGGATCGGGCACCGGACAGCGATCGTAGCGGCTGTCGAGCGCGGCGACCCATGGGTCGGCGACCTCCTCGCGCAGGATGGTCAGCGGTGCGCCGGCGGGGGCGAGGTCGGAGCGGACAAGC
>NZ_RZOT01000206.1:0-9488 GCF_003999085.1 Mesorhizobium sp. M4A.F.Ca.ET.090.04.2.1 | reverse complement strand
TCCGGCGGGTGACGCTGCCGGTCATCCTGCCGGCGGTCGTCGCCGGCGCGCTGCTCGCCTTCACGCTCTCGGTGGACGAGTTCATCATCGCCTTCTTCACCGCCGGCGCCGGCCGCGCCTCGACCACGCTGCCGATGCAGATCTATTCGATGATCCGCTTCGGCATCACGCCGGAGATCAACGCGCTGGCGACCATCGTCATGGCGGTTTCGATCACCGCGCTGACCCTTTCGCAGCGGCTCAATCGTGGGGTTATCGGCCAATGAGCGAACCGCGCACGCTGCTTCGGATCGATCGCGTGTCGAAGAATTTCGGCCGCGTGAGAGCCGTCGACGGCATTTCGCTCGACATCCGCGAGAACGAATTCTTCGCCCTGCTCGGCCCCTCCGGCTGCGGCAAGACCACGCTGTTGCGCATGCTGGCCGGCTTCGAGACGCCGAGCGACGGCCAGATCCTGCTCGACGGGCGCGATATCGCCCGCACGCCGCCCAACAAGCGGCCGGTCAATCTGATGTTCCAGTCCTACGCGCTGTTTCCGCATATGAGCGTCAGGGCCAATGTCTCCTATGGGCTCGAAATGGAGCGCCTACCGGCGGCCGAAATCCGCAGCCGTGTCGACGCCATCCTGGCGACCACCGAGCTGGTGCCCTTCGCCGATCGCAAGCCTGAGCAATTGTCGGGCGGCCAGAAGCAGCGCGTCGCGCTCGCCCGGGCCTTGGTCAAGCGGCCGCGCCTGCTGTTGCTCGACGAGCCGCTCGGCGCGCTCGACAAAAAGCTGCGCGGCGCCATGCAGCTCGAATTGAAGCGCCTGCAGCACGAGGTCGGCATCACCTTCGTCATCGTCACCCACGACCAGGAGGAATCGCTGGTCATGGCCGACCGCATGGCGGTGCTGAAGGATGGCAGGCTGTTGCAATGCGATACGCCGCACGCGATCTACGAACATCCTTCCGACCGCTTCGTCGCCGACTTTATCGGCGTGATGAATTTTGTTCCCGGTCGTGCTGACGGCAACGGCGTCCAGGCGACGAATGGCACGAAGATCACCGGTAAGGTTTCGGCGACACTTTCGTCGGGCGCCTCGGCTGTCGCCGCTGTGCGGCCCGAACGTATCCGGCTGTTTCCGTCGCCCGACACCGCCAACCGCGTTGCCGGCACGGTCGAGGCGCTCGCCTATCAGGGTCTCGACCTGCAGGTGCATGTCCGCACCACTCTTTCGCAAAAGCCGTTCCTGGTGCGCGTCACCGCCGATGCCGCCGACCGCCGGCCGGTTGCCGCCGGCGACCGGATCGAGCTCGGCTGGGACGCCGCCGATGTCAGAATTTTCGCAGATTGATGGAGATTGAAACCATGGCGCAGAAGACCATCGCGTTTTTCCCGGAAGCGGCCTTCGGGCCGGCGCTCAATTCCGTCGGCATCGCCCAGGCGGTCGAGGCGCGCGGCCACAGGGCGGTGTTCCTGTCCGACCCCGGATTTGTCGACGTCTACAAGGGCTACGGCTTCGAGGCGCACCCGGTGAACCTCTCCGAGCCGATGCCGCCGGAGCAGATGGCCAAGTTCTGGGAGGACTTCATCAACGGCCACATCCCGAATTTCCGCAAGTCGCCCTACGACCAGGTCGACAACTACGTGAAGGATTGCTGGACGGCGATCGTCGATAGCGCCAAATGGGCACAGAAGGATCTGGCCGGGGTGCTCGCGAAGATCAAGCCCGACGTCATCTCGGTCGACAACGTCATCCTGTTTCCCGCTATCAAGCAGTATGGCAAGCCCTGGGTGCGGGTCATCTCCTGCTCGGAAAACGAGATCGAGGACGAGGACATCCCGCCGCATCTTTCCGGCTGCGCCGAGGACGACCACGCCGGCCACAAGCGCTACCGCGACCATTTCAACGCGGTGATCAAGCCGATCCATGACGACTTCAACGCCTTCCTCGCCGCCAATGGCGAGGCGCCCTATCCGATCGGCCAGTTCTTCGAGGCCTCGCCCTACCTCAACCTGCTGCTCTATCCGCAGGCGGCGAAGTTCAACCGCCGGCATCCGCTCGACCCGGCGAAATTCCAGTATCTCGAGGGCTGCGTGCGGCAGGAGAAGCCCTACGCAATACCGACCTTTGCGAAGAACAATGACGGGCCGCTGCTCTACGTCTCCTTCGGCAGCCTGGGGGCCGGCGACGTCGACCTCCTGAAGCGCATCATCGCGGCGCTCGGCAAGACGCGCTACCGGGCGCTGGTCAATGTCGGCGGCTACAAGGACCAGTACACCGACGTGCCCGGCAACGTCATTGTCGACAGCTGGTTCCCGCAACCTTCGGTGATCCCGCAGGTCGATGCGGTGATCCACCATGGCGGCAACAACTCCTTCACCGAGTGCCTCTATTTCGGCAAGCCGGCGATCATCATGCCCTATGTCTGGGACGGTCACGACAATGCCACCCGCGTCGGCGAGATCGGCTGCGGCTTCGGCATGCCGCGCTATGACTGGAGCGATGCCGAGCTGATCGCGAAGATCGAGGCCTGCCTCACCGATCCGGCGATCAAGGCCAAGCTCGCCAGGGCATCGGCGCAGATGCAGTCGCAGAACGGCCCCGAGAAGGCTGCCGGGCTGCTGGAGCAGCTGCTGTGACCTCCTCCGCGCCGCACCTCCACCAGGCCTCGACCCGCGCCGATCTCGTCGACTGGGGCGCGCAGCCTGACGCGCTGGAGGGCGCTTCGCACTCGACCGGCAGGCTGGTGCACAAGGGTCCGAACAACCAGCCGGAATCTGGCATCTGGGTCTGCACGCCTGGACGCTGGCGGCTCAAGATCCCGCGCGACGAGCTCTGCCACTTCGTCTCAGGTCGCGCCACCTACAAATCCGACGACAGCGAGGTGATAGAGGTGACAGCCGGGACGGTGGTGCTGTTCCCGGCCGGCTGGAGCGGCGAATGCACCGTGCATAAGACCATGCGCAACATCTACATGCTGGCGTAACCGAGGAACTCGACATGCCGACACCGCACTGGCCAAAGGCCTCGACCGTGCAACTGGACGACTGGGGTGCCGGCGCCGACCCTATCGCCGGCTCGCCGCGTGCGTCGGGCAAGGTCCTGTTCCAGCACGCGGACGGATCGAGCGAATGCGGGCTTTGGTCGTGCACGCCCGGCACGCGCCACATCACCTTCGCGGTTGACGAATTCTGCCATTTCCTGTCGGGGCGCGGCACCTACATCCACGAGAATGGCGAGACGATCCCGGTCGAGGCCGGGACACTGGTCTTCTTCCCAGCCGGCTGGACCGGCACTTCTAAAATCACAGAAACGCTGACCAAGGCCTTCATGTGCCGGTAAGCACGCAACGAAATCCAGGATAAAATCGATGACCACGCCGACCATGCAATCGCCGCTCGCCATCACCGACCTCGTCGACTGGGGCGTCATCCCGACCATGATCGAGGGACAGTCCCACACCTCTGGCAAGCTCCTCTACAAGGGGCCGGAAGGCCGCTCGGAATGCGGGCTCTGGATCTGCACGCCGGGCAAATGGCACTGCCACGTCACCCGCGACGAGTTCTGCCACTTCCTCGAGGGACGCTGCACCTATGTGCATGAATCCGGCGAGGTGATCGAGATCGAACCCGACACGGCGGCGTTCTTCCCGCAGGACTGGAAGGGCGTCTGCACCGTGCATGAGACGATCAAGAAGGTCTACATGATCCGCTGAGCGGACCGGGAGGATCATTCCATGCAGTTCTCGCCCGACCGTCCGGTATACTTCGTCAATCCGGACTACCGGCCGACGACCGGTGCGCAAAAGCCGGTGATCGATCCGGCGACGCTCGAAACGGTGGGCACCATCGCCGCCGCCAGCGATGGTGAGATCGACGCCGCGTTGACCACCGCGACCGCAGCGCAGGCGGCATGGAAAAAACTCGACGCCAAGAGCCGCGCCAAACATTTGCACGCGGTGGCCAATGCCATCGAGGCGGCGGACTTCACCCGCTGCGCCGAGCTGATGGTGCGCGAGATGGGCAAGCCCTATCCGGAAGCGATTGGCGAGATCGCCAATTGCGCACCGATCTTCCGCTACTATGCCGAGATGGCGCGCGACGAGGCCGGCAAGGTCGCCGGCACGACGCAGGCGGGTTCCTTCCAGTACGCGCGCTACGAGCCCTACGGCGTCTCCGTCCACATCATGCCCTATAACTTCCCGATCCTGCTGATGTGCTGGACGGTGGCCGCCTCGCTCGCCGCCGGCAATGCCTGCGTCATCAAGCCTGCCGAGGCGACGACATTGTCGACGCTCGACTACATGACGGTGTTCCGTTCACTGCCCGAAGGCCTCGTCTCCTGCCTGCCCGGCGGCGCTGCGACGGCGCAGGCGCTGATCGGGTCCGACCGCACCCATACCGTCGCCTTCACCGGCTCGGTTGCCGCCGGCAAGGCCGTCGCGGTGGCGTGCGCCGAGCGCATGAAGCCTTGCGTCATCGAGGCCGGCGGCAGCGATCCGCTGATCATCTCGCAACACGCCCCACTCGACGTCGCGGCGGCCGGCTCCGTCACCGCCGCCTTCCACCTCACCGGCCAGGTCTGCACCTCGGCCGAGCGCTTCTTCGTCGTCGATGCCGTGCACGACCGCTTCGTCGATCTCTTCGCCGCAAAGACCCGCGCACTGAGGATCGGTAACGGCCTGGACAGGACCGAGATCGGCCCGCTGGTCAGCGAAGCCGCACGGGCCAAGGTGATGCGTCTGGTCGACGACGCGGTTCGCAACGGCGCGAAGGCGGTGACCGGCGGGTGCATTCCGCCGGCGCACAACACCGGCTGGTTCCACGAGCCGACGATCCTCACCGGCGTCACCCCGGACATGGCGATCGTGCGCGAGGAGTGTTTCGGGCCGGTCGCCGCCATCTGTCGCGTGAAGGATTTCGACGAGGCGATCAGGCTCGCCAACGATAGTCCCTTCGGCCTCGGCGCCTCGGTGTTCACCACCGACCTCGCCGAAGCGCACGAGGCGGCCGAGCGGCTCGAGGCCGGCATGGTCTGGGTCAACAATCCGCTGATCGACAACGACGCGCTGCCTTTCGGCGGCTGGAAGGCTTCCGGCCTCGGCCGCGAGCTCGGCCGCCAGGGGCTCGACGCCTTCCGCCGCTCGAAGATGGTGATCATCGACCACAAGCCCGAGATCCAGGGCTGGTGGTACCCTTACCCGGACAGCTGGTTTCGCGACACCGGTGGCCGCAAGCACGTGTAAGGCGAGCCGGGGGACGCCCTGGCTCAGCCGATGCTTTCGCCACCGTCGACCACCAGCGCCTGTCCGGTCATGAAGGAGGAGCGGTCGGAGACGAGGAACAGGATCGCTTCGGCGATCTCGTCGGCGCTTGCCCAGCGCCCCATCGGGATCTTGGTCCGGACATAGTTTTCGATCGCGTCGCGCCCGCCCATCTGGGCGATGAACGGCTCGTTGAACGGCGTGTCGACCCAGCCCGGGCAAAGCGCGTTGATGCGGACATTGTAGCGGGCGTAGTCGAGCGACATCTGCCTGGTCATCGCCACCACGGCATGTTTCGACGTCGCATAGGCGATCATCTCGCGGTCGTAGAAGACCCCCGAATTCGAGGCGGTGTTGAGGATGACGCCGCCGCCCTGCGCGATCATCGCCGGCATCACGATCTTGGCGCCAACGAACTGCGCCCGCACATTGATCCGCCACGACGCATCCATGCCGTCGACGCCAACTTCGGTGAGCGTGCCGCCGACCTGGATGCCGGCATGGTTGTGCAATATGTCGATCCGCCCATGCCTGCCGAGCGTGCCGACGATGAGCGCCTCGACCGCGGTGTCGTTGCCGACGTCGGTCGTGACCGCTTCGGCGCGGCCGCCGGCTTCGCGGATGTCGGAGGCAACGGCCTCGCCGGCGGCCCGATCGCGGTCGGCGATCACCACTGTCGCCCCTTCCCTGCCCATGATCATGGCGCCGGCGCGCCCGATGCCGGACCCGGCTCCGGTCACCACGGCGATGCGGTCTTTCAGGATCATGATCGGTCTTTCACTGTTTTCTTCGGCGCAGCTGCCACTGGGCAAGCACCACGAGCAGCACCGAGGCGACGAGCACGATGGTCGCGACGGCGTTGATTTCCGGCGTCACGCCGCGGCGGATCGAGGCGAAGACATAGATCGGCAGCGTCGTCTGCGCGCCGGCGACGAAGAAGGCGATGATGAAGTCGTCGAACGAAAAGGTGAATGCGAGCAGGAAGCCGGCGATCACCGCCGGCATGATCTGCGGCAGCACAATCGAGCGGAACGTCGTCAGCGGCGTGGCGTAGAGATCGCTCGACGCCTCGACCAGGTTGCGGTCGAGACTGCCAAGGCGCGTGCCGACGATCATCGCCACCAGCGCCATCGAGAACAGGCCATGCGCGGCGATGATCGAGCCGTAGCCGAGTGCCAGGCGCGGCGGCTGGTCGCCCGGCCACAATTCGGCGACGAACGGATTGACGACGCCGAACAGCTGCACGAGCGCGACCAGCGTCGAGATGCCGATGACGACGCCCGGAACGACGATTGCCGCGCCCAGCAGCCCATCGAAGACCGCTCGTGTCCGCGCCCCGACGCGCTGCAGGCCGAGCGCGGCGGCGGTGCCGGCGACCGCCGCCAAAAGCGCGCTGGTGGTGGCGATGAACAAGCTGTTCTTCAGCGCCTCGACCAGGAACGGGTTGGACAGCGTCTTGCCGTACCATTGCGTCGAGAAGCCGGTGAACTCGCTGGCATGGTGGCCGGCGTTGAAGGAGAACAGCACCACCAGCGCGATCGGCAGGTAGAGGAAGGCAAAGACGGCAACGACGAAGGCGCGCATCAGATCAGGTCCACCCGGCGCGCGCCCGACAGCCGGGCCGAGATGCGGTTGGCGGCAATCAGCACCACCACCGAGACCAGCACCAGCGTGATGGCGATGGCCGAACCGAACGGCCAGTTGCGCGACTGCAGGAACAGGTCGACCAGCGCGTTGCCGATAAAGAACACCTTGCCGCCGCCGAGCAGCGTCGGGATCAGATATTCGCCGAGCAGGAGGATCATCACCAGCGAGAAGCCGGTCATCACGCCCGGCAGCGAAAGCCGGAGCGTGACACCGAGGAAGGTCGACAGCGGCGTCGCGCCGAGATCGGCAGAGGCTTCCAGCAGCCTGCGGTCGAGCCGCTCCAGGCTGACATAGATCGGCAGGATCATCAGCGGCAGATAGCCGTAGACGATGCCGAGCAGCACCGCGCCCGGCGTGTTGATCAGCCTGACGTCCTCGATGCCGACATCGGCGAGCAGGGCCGGAATGCCGCGGCCACCCAGCACATACATCCAGGCATAGGTGCGCATCAAAAGGCTGGTCCAGAACGGGATGACGACGAGCGCCAGCAGGATCAGCCGCCAGCGCTCCGGCGCGCGCAGCGCCAGATAGTAGGCGACCGGATAGGCGACGAGCAGGCAGGCGAAGGCGCCGACCGGCGCCAGTACCATCGTGTTCCAGAACGCGGTCGCCCGCGCCGGCAGGTTGGCGTATTGCGCAAGCGTGAAAGCTGCCTGGTAGCCTCCCTCGGGCGCCCGCTCGCCGACGCTGAAGATGGCGATGGCGACGAACGGCAGGACCAGGAATACCACCAGCCACAGCGTCGCCGGCGCGAGCAGCAGCGCGGTCGTAAGATTTTTGCGAAGGAGGGTGCCGCGCATCGAAAAAGCCGCTTCGGTGCCGGCGGGCAATTGCCCGCCGGTCGCGTTGCCTGGATCGGGTTTGTGGCCGGTTCCGCTCAAGCCGACTTGAAGCGCGCCATCAGCTCGGCGCGCCCCGGATCGGTGAGCGTCGCGGCGGCGCCGAACTCCAGCGGCTTCAACAGGTCCGCCGCCGGGTAGAGGATCGGATTGTCCATCACCTCCTTCGGCAGCAGCGCGTTGACGCGCGCATCGATCGAGGGCGCGCCATTGGCCAAGTGCTCCTTCACCGCGACCTTCGGGTTCATCAGGTAGTTGAGCAGCGCGTAGCCGGCCGGCTTGTTCGGCGCGTCCTTCGGGATGGCGTAGAAGTCGGTCCAGATCTCGCCGCCTTCCTTGCCGAGCACATAGGCGATCTCCGGGATGTCGCGATGGAGTTGCGCCCCGTCATTGGTCCAGCACATCGTCATCCAGGCATCGCCGGCGCGCATCGACGGCTGATAGTCGCTCGACACCGCGAACAGATGCGGCTTGACCTTGAGCAGCAGTTCCTCGGCCTTGGCGAGCTCGTCCGGCTTCAGCGAGTTGAAGGAATAGCCGTAATATTTCAGCGCATTGCCGATCGTGGTGAGCTGATAGTCATGCACCATGGTGCGGCCGTCGCCTTCCGCCATGGCTGTGTCCCAGAACTCCTTCCAGCTCGTCATCGGCTTGGTCAGCTTCTTGGTGTTGATCGCGATGCCGGTGGTGCCCCAGTTCTTCGGCACGGCGTAGATCGTCCCGTCGATCGTGCCTTCCGAGGTAAAGCGCGGATCCTCCTGCGAACCGTCGAAATTGCCGAGCTTGGCCATGTCGAGCGCTTCGATGATGTCGAGCTTCTTGTAGGTCGAGATCGTGTAGTTGGTCGGCACGAACAGGCTCCAGCCCGAGCCGCCGGCCTGCAGCTTGGCCAGCATCTCCTCGTTCGAGCCGAAGACGTTGACCTCGACGGCAACGCCGGTCTCGGCCTTGAAGCTCTCGAACGTCGCGGGGTCGTGATAGTTCGGCCAGGTGGCGATCGACATGCGGTCGCCGAGGTTTTCGGCGGCGTAGGCCGGCGTCGGCATGATGCCGAGCTCGCGCGCCATCACCGCGGTGGCGACGCCAAGGCCGGTGAGGCCGAGGAATTCGCGCCGGCCGATCGAGCCGCGCTTCAGGCGCATCAGTTGGTCGACGAATTTCTCGGGGCTTATCGGCAGTCCGTCACGATAGGATTTCGACATGGTGGTTTTCCCTCTGGTTGGTCCCGTTGTTCTTGGGTTGCGGAAACGCCAGCGGCGCCCCGGCGGCAAAGCCGATGGCGACGGGTTCGCCCGGCTTGAAGAGGTTGTCGCGGCCAATCTGGTGATCGGCCTTGGCGAGCAGTGATCCGATACCCTGGACCTCGATGGCGTATTCTGCGGTCGCGCCCAGGAAGATGCGGTTGCGCACGATGCCCTTCAGGCTGCCGTTTCCGGCCAAGCCGAGGCTGAGCGTTTCGGGCCGCAGCGACACCGACACCCGCTCGCCCCGGCTGAGCGGCGCCCGCTTGCGCGCCGCGATCACCGTGCCGTCGGCCAGCGCGACATCGACGAGGTCGCCCGACAGGCCCGCCACCGTGCCGCTCAACAGATTGGTCTTGCCGACGAAATCGGCGACGAAGAGGTCGGCCGGCTCGTCGTAGATCTCGTTCGGCTGTCCGAGCTGGACGATGCGGCCGCCATTCATGACACAGACGAGGTCGCTCATCGACAGCGCTTCCTCCTGGTCGTGCGTGACCAGCACGAAGGTGATG
>NZ_RZOT01000205.1:0-9536 GCF_003999085.1 Mesorhizobium sp. M4A.F.Ca.ET.090.04.2.1 | reverse complement strand
GCGTCAGCCACTGGCGGTGGCGCAGTGTGCGCTCGGTGTCCTCCAGCCCCATCTCCCAATGTTCGCGCATCGAGGTGCCGGAGAACTCGTAGTCCTTGGCGTGGCCCTCGTAGCCCTTGTGCTGGTAGATCAGGTGGACGATGTTGACGACGCCGGCGTCGGAATAATCGGCGATCAGGTCCCTCTCACCCTCCTTCAGCAGTTCGGGGGGAACGCGCTTCAGCGCGTCGAGCAGCTTCATCTTCAGCGCATGGATGCGCTGGAAATTGTCGGTGTTCTGGCGCGTGCGGCTGGAATACATGATGTCCTTGTGGCGCGACAGCACGTCGGCCATGCCGCGCGGCAAGGCGCCACGCGCGCTGAACAGGTCGACCTGGAACACCAGCGAGGAGCGGTCTTCTTCCTGGTCGAGCAGATATTGCAGCGGCGTGTTGGAGACGATGCCGCCGTCCCAGTAATATTCACCCTCGATGCGGATCGAGGGGAAAGCCGGCGGCAGCGCGCCGCTCGCCATGATGTGCTCCGGGCCGATGCGCACCTTGTCGGTGTCGAAATAGACGAAGTTGCCGGTCCTGACATTGACCGCGCCGACGCTCAGCCGCTTCCTGCCGTCGTTGAGGATGTCGAAGTCGATCAGGCTTTCCAGCGTGTCCTTGAGCTCGGCGGTGTTGTAGAAGCTGGTCGCGCCCTCGGCGCCCGGCTGCTCGAACCAGGGATTGGGCGAGCGAGGCTTGAAGAAGCCGGGCTGGCCCATCATCATCGTCATCCACGAAGAGGTGCGGTTGCGGATGTCGCGATAGATGTCGCCCTCTGGCGTATAGGCCCAGATCTTGCGCCCGGAGATCGTCTGCCAGAACTGCTCCAGCCGCTCCAGCCTACGGCTCGGCTCGTTGCCGGCGATGATCGAGGCGTTGATGGCGCCGATCGACACGCCGGAGAGCCAGGTCGGCTCGCAGCCGGCATCGGACAGCGCCTGGTAGACTCCAGCCTGATAGGCGCCGAGCGCGCCGCCGCCCTGGAACACCAGGGCGATGCGGTCATACTGCGCCGTTATTTCCTCGATCGAGGCGGCGACCGCCTTGTTTCGGGTGCGTTCAAGCACGGGCCTTCTCCGGCTGGGTTGCGTTCGCCCAGGAATGGCCGCGGTCGGCGAGATAGTCATGGACGACTTCGCCCAGCCCAAGCGTAAGGTCGGCGGTGAAGTGGACGGCCGACACGATGTCCAGCACCGGCAGCTTCGCCACGTCGGCCATGACATGAGGGCGAAGGTCGAGCGCGGCCGGCGCCGTCCAGGCCTCCTTCAGCGTCACGTCGGTAAGGTAGTAGCGAACCAGCTCGCAGATGCGCGGCGTGCCGTCGACATGCGGGATGATCTTGCTGAGGAAGTTGGGCGCGGCGAGCGAGGCGAGCACCTGGTCGTGGTCGGCCTCCTGGTGCTTGTAACCCATCGTGCTGGTGGCGCATAGGACGCTGCCATAGTGCAAGGTGCCGACAACCACCTCGCCCTCATGCACGATCTTGGGGCTGGCGAGCTTCTTCGGGAAACCCCAGAGCTCGCGGCCGCCGGCGATCGGCGCATCGTCGTCGAGATACATGGAATGGACATAGCCGCCGTGCTGGCCCTTGTAGCGCACGGGGATGACCTGGCCGGTCTCGGTATAGTCGCCGAAGCCGGTCGAATCCGGCATGCGGATGAACTCGTACTTGACCAGCGGCTCGTCGATCTCCAGCGGCGCCGGCACGACCGCCTCCAGCGCCTCGCGTGTCGTGCGGTAGGTGATGATGATGTATTCGCGGTCGAAGAAACGGTAAGGCCCGGGCGGGAATGATGGATTGGTGAGCGGCATCGCATAGGCGCGCTTCACGACGTCGTCGATTTTCAAGCTATTTACCCATCGGTTGCAGGAATAATACGCTCGAAACGCGCAGGAGGACTATGTTGCACGGCACCATGACAGTGCCATGTCATCGACCTTGAGGCCAGCACGCAGTCTCCTTTACAGCATCACAACATTGTAATCGCACCACATATGGTCATGACATTGTTATGTTGCGGCGCACAAACTATGTGCGGAAATATCCCCTTCAATCCTGTCGCGAGATCATCATGGGTTCCCTTTCCTCGAAGAACGCCCTCGTCACCGGCTCTACCAGCGGTATCGGCCTGGCAATCGCCCGCGCCTTTGCCGCCGAGGGCGCCAATGTCACCATCAACGGCCTCGGTGACGCAGCTGATATCGAGCAGGAGCGCGCCGGCATCGAGAAGGATTTCGGCGTCAAGTGCCGCTATTCCGATGCCAACATGATGGACGGCGCGGCCGTCAGCGCCATGGTGCGCGAGGCCGATGCGGCTTTCGGCAGCCTCGACATCCTGGTCAACAATGCCGGCATCCAGCATGTCGCGCCGATCGACGAGTTTCCCGACGACAGATGGGAAGCGATCATCCGCATCAACCTGCTGGCGGCCTTCTACGCCATCAAGGCGGCACTTCCCGGCATGAAGGCGCGCAAATGGGGCCGTGTCATCAACACGGCTTCCGCGCATGCGCTGGTCGCCTCGCCGTTCAAGTCGGCCTATGTCTCGGCCAAGCACGGGATTGCGGGCCTGACCAAGACGGTGGCGCTCGAAGTCGCCCAGGCAGGCATCACCGTCAACGCCATCGCGCCCGGCTATGTCTGGACGCCGCTGGTCGAAAAGCAGATCCCCGACACGATGAAGGCGCGCGGCATGACCGAGGAGCAGGTCAAGCACGACGTGCTGCTCGCCGCGCAGCCGACCAAGGAATTTGTCACCGTGGACGAGCTCGCCGCGCTGGCGCTGTTCCTGTGCTCGGACGCGGCCAAGCAGATCACCGGCACCACCCTGCCGATGGATGGCGGCTGGACGGCGCAGTAAGCGTCGCAAACCGCCGCGGGTATCGCTCGCGGAAGCTCATTCCTTGACAAGGGCGAGGGATCGTTCCAGCATCCTAGGCAAGGGGTTCCCCGCGACGACCCCGTGAGGCGTCAGCCCAACGTTCGCGTCCAAACTCTCTTTGTTCTGGAGGTGGACGCCATGCCGTCAACAACCGAAATCACCGTACAGCAACTTTCCCGTCTCGCCGGCCTGCCGGATGCGCCCGTCCTCGTCGACGTGCGCGTCGAGGAGGATTATCAAGCCGATCCGCGCCTGCTGCCGGCATCCAGCCGGCGCGATTTCAGGACCGTCCCGACCTGGGCGGCGGAGTTCACCGGCTCCAGGGTCGTCGTCATCTGCCAGAAGGGCCAAAAACTCTCGCAAGGCGTCGCCGCGTGGCTGCGCCATGAAGGGATAGCGGCGGAATCGCTGGAAGGTGGCTTCGAGGCCTGGGCGGCGGCCAAGGCGCCGCTGGTCACGGCCAGCGCGATTCCGCCCCGTGACGACAAGGGCCGCACGGTCTGGGTGACGCGGGCGCGGCCCAAGGTCGACCGCATCGCCTGCCCATGGCTGATCCGCCGCTTCGTCGATCCCAATGCGGTGTTCCTGTTCGTCGATGCGGCCGAGGTGCCGGCGGTGGCCGACCGCTTTGCGGCGGTTCCCTTCGACATCGACAATGTGTTCTGGAGCCATCGCGGCGAGCGCTGCACCTTCGACACGATGATCGAGGAATTCGGGCTGCGCTCGGAGGCCCTCGATCGCCTGGCCTTGATCGTGCGCGCCGCCGATACGGCACGGCTCGACATGGTGCCGCAAGCGGCGGGCTTCCTTGCCGCATCGCTTGGCCTGTCACGCATGTTCCGCGACGATCTCGAGCAGCTCGAGGCGGGCATGCTCATCTACGATTCCTTCTTCAGATGGTGCCGCGACGCCACCGAGGAAACGCACAACTGGCCGAGCGGGAGCAAGCCGTTATGAACGACCTCATGGCGGGCAACGATGCCGAGACCGCCCGTGTGCCGCCGGCGCCGAGTTTCAGGGAGGCGGTGCGGCTGTGGGCCAGGATCGGGCTGCTCTCCTTCGGCGGGCCGGCCGGGCAGATCGCCCTGATGCACAAGGAACTGGTCGAGGAGCGCCGCTGGATTGGCGAGCAGCGTTTCCTGCATGCGCTCAATTATTGCATGCTCCTGCCTGGTCCCGAGGCGCAGCAGCTTGCCGTCTATGTCGGCTGGCTGCTGCACCGGACCGCCGGCGGTCTCGTCGCAGGCATCCTGTTCGTGCTGCCGGGGGCGCTGGTGATGCTCGGCCTCAGCAGCTTCTACATGCTCTACAATGATGCGCCGGTCATCGAGGCGCTGTTTTTCGGCGTCAAGGCGGCGGTGCTGGCGGTGGTGGTCGAGGCCGTCATCCGCATCGGCAAGCGGGCGCTCAAGAACCGGGTGATGGTGGCGATCGCGGTCGCCGCCTTCCTCGCCATCTATGTCGTCAAGCTGCCGTTCCCGCTGATCATCCTGCTGGCCGGACTGGCTGGCTGGGTCGGCAACCGCGTCGCGCCGGCCCTGTTTTCCGGGTCGGCGCATGGCAAGAGTGGCGTTGCCGACGACAGCAAGGGCGCCGTCGACCTGATGTTCGAGCGCGGCGAACTCGAGCACACCAGGCCGACGAAGTGGCACGCGCCGCGCACCATCGCCATCTGGCTGCCGATCTGGCTCGGGCCGGTGGCGCTGATCGCGGCGCTGACCGGACCGGCCAGCGTCTGGTCGCAACTAGGCAGCTTCTTCAGCGTCATGGCGGTCGTCACCTTCGGGGGCGCCTATGCGGTTCTCGCCTATGTCGCGCAAGCGGCGGTGTCGTCGTTCGGCTGGCTGGCGCCCGGCGAAATGGTCGATGGGCTCGGCCTTGCCGAGACGACGCCCGGGCCGCTCATCCTGGTGCTGCAGTTCGTTGGTTTCGTCGCCGCATACCGGCACGCCGGCGCGATAAACCCGCTGCTCGGCGGGGCGCTCGGATCGCTGCTGACCTTGTGGGTGACCTTCGTGCCCTGCTTCTTCTGGATCTTTCTCGGCGCGCCCTACATCGAACAGCTACGGCAGAACAAGGCGCTGTCGGCGGCGCTCGGCGCGATCACCGCGGCCGTCGTCGGCGTGGTGATGAACCTGGCGCTTTGGTTCGCGCTGCATGTCGTCTTCGGCACGGTGCGCAGCGTCGGCCTGGGCATGGAGATCCCGGTGCTGTCGTCGCTCGACTGGCGCGCCGCGCTGCTTTCGATCGCAGCGATGGTCGCCATGCTCAGGCTCGGGGTCGGCATGCTTCCGACGCTGGCCGCATCGGCGCTGGCGGGGCTGGCGTTGCAGGCGCTTTGACGCCTGCGCCATCACGGCGGCACGCTGCAAGACGGCGGCGCATCGGTCTGGCCGCAACCGGTGCGGCCATCACGGCAGGGTGATTTCCGGTCCGATCGAACGACGTGGTGTTGTCGGCGGGCAGCATCGGGGGCTACACGCTTTGTGCGCTTTGCCGCAATGAGGCCCGGTGCCAGGATTGTCCTTTCGAGTTGGAACGCAGCATGACGCTACTGACGCGCCGCAACCTTCTGAAAACCACGGCGGTGGCCGGCGCGGCCGGTATCGGGCTGTGCGCCATGGGCAGGTTCGCCAGCCGGGCCTTGGCCAGGCCCGATCCGGTGATGCTGAAGACGGCGAGGATCGAGGCGAAGCTGATGGATGTCGGCCAGACCAGGGATGTGCTCACCTATGGCGAGGCCGGCATGCCGCCAGTGCTCAGGATGAAGAAGGGTGAGCCGTTCGCCGCGCGGCTGATCAACGGCCTCGACGATCCGACGACGATCCATTGGCACGGCATCCGCGTTCCCAACAAGATGGACGGCGTGCCGTTCCTGGTGCAGCCCTATGTCTACACCGGCGATCATTTCGACTACGCGTTCACGCCGCCGGACGCCGGCACCTTCTGGTATCACCCGCACTGCAACACGCTGACCCAGATGGGCCATGGGCTGACCGGCGTGATCGTGGTCGAGAACCCGAACGATCCGCAATTCGATGCCGAAATGGTGATCAATCTGCGCGACTGGCGACTCGGCGATGACGGCCAGTTCATCGACCAGTTCCGGCCTCGCGATGCAGCAAGGGCGGGCACCTATGGGACGGTGCGCACCGCCAACTGGCTCGACCAGCCGCAATTCGATGCGCCCGCCGGCGGTTTGGTGCGGCTGAGGGCCGCCATTACCGACGTCACCCGCGTCTACGCCTTCCGTGTCGAGGGAGCCGAGGCGGCAGTCGTCGCGCTCGACGGCAATCCCGTGCCGCAGCGCTTCGCGCCCGACGCCTTGCAACTTGGACCCGGCCAGCGGCTCGACCTTGCCATACGCATGCCCGACGACGAGGGTGCCATCGTCAGCCTCAGGGACGTCAGGGGCACCAAGCCCAAAATACTGGCGACGCTGCGCGCGGTCGGAAAGTCGCTTAGGCGCGACGTTCGCGATCTCGCGGCGCTGGAAGCCAATCCGGTGGCGGAGGTCGATGTCGCCAGCGCGAAGCACATTTCGCTGGCGCTCAGCGCCACCGCGGAAAACGTTCCGGCCGACGGCATCTGCGGCTCGCTCGGTTACAGTTTCTGGGCGATCAACAAGGTGCCGTGGCCGGGCGACACGCCGGACCCGACCGCGCCGCTGGCCGAACTGAAGCTCGGCAGGAGCTATGTCATCGACATGGAGAACCTGACGCCGCAATCGCACCCGATCCATCTGCATGGGATGAGCTTCAAGGTGCTGTCGTCGTCGACGCGCCGGGTCCAGCCGCTCGTCTCCGACACCTATCTCATCCAGCCCGCCGAGAAGGTTCAGCTGGGTTTCGTGGCCGACAATCCCGGCGACTGGCTGCTGCATTGCCACATCATCGAGCACCAGAAGTCGGGGATGACGAGCTATATCCGGGTAGCCTGAAAGGACTGGTCGCAACGCATGACGGCGGCTCGCGGCGCGGGCAAAGGCTGGTTTTTTCGCAGCCACTCCGGATGTTGCGCCCCGGCGTTTCCAAACTTGAACGGGTGCCATTTCCAAAACTCGCGACCGCGCATTTACAACTAACATGTTAGTGTGATAAAGCTGCCCACATAGTGACATCAGGAGAGCTTTCGCAGTGACTTCGCGCTTTGGTCTTTCGGTCGCCCTGGCGACGCCTTTTCACGCGTCCGGGCAGATCGCGGTTCCCGCGATGGTCGCGCAGGCCAAGGCTTGCCTTGGCGCCGGCTGCGGCAGCGCTACGCTGTTCGGCACCACCGGCGAAGGTGCCTCGATCGGCACCGAAGAGCGGCGCCGCATCATCGAGGCCATGCTTGCCGCCGGCATCCCGGCGCATCAGCTCGTTTCCGGCGTGCTTGTCGATGCGGCCGAAGACGCGGCCGAGCAGGCGCGGCACGCGCTGCAACTGGGCGCCCGCAACATCCTTTTGGCGCCGCCGAGCTATTTCAAGAATGTCGGCGAGGACGGACTGTTCGGATGGTTTGCCGCCGTCTTCGCGGCGCTGGGTCCGCTGGCCCGCGATATCCTGCTCTACAACATCCCGTCGGTCACCATGGTGCCGTTGCCGCTCAGCCTGATTAGCCGGCTGCGCACTGCCTTTCCGAACGTGGTCGCAGGTGTCAAGGATTCGGGTGGCGACTGGAGCTACAGCGAGGCGCTGCTTGCCGCGCATGGCGACCTGGTGATCCTGATTGGCGACGAGCGGCACCTGGCGAGAAGCGTGCGCCGGGGCGGGCAGGGCGCCATTTCCGGCATGGCCAATTTCGTCACCGGCGAGATCCGCGCCATGGCGGTGGAGGGTCGCGACGATGCCCGGGTCGAGAATTTCGTGCTCGAACTGCTCAAATTTCCGGTCATACCGGCGGTCAAGGCGATGCTGGCGCGCCGAACCGGCGATGACGGCTGGCTCGCGGTTCGTCCGCCGCTGGAGCCGACCTCCCAGCAGGGGCGCAAGCAGCTTGCCGCAGCCTATGACCAATTGTTTGCGACAGAGCCGGCCTGACCGGCAAAGGAAGCGCTGAATGGAAGACAGCAGCGAACCGGCGACCCTCAGGGAAAAGGCCTATGCCAGCTTCACCCGGCATTTGCTGGCGCGCGATCTGAGGCCCGGGCAGTTCGTGTCGCAGCGCGAACTGGTTGCCTTCACCGGGCTGCCGCTCGGCGCCATCCGCGAGATCGTGCCGCGGCTCGAAGCCGAGGGCCTGCTCACCACCATTCCGCAGCGCGGCATGCAGATCGCGCATATCGACATCAACCTGATCCGCGAGGCCTTCCAGTTCCGCCTGTTCATGGAGCGCGAGGCGGTGGCGCTGTTCACCGTCAATGCCGCCGATGCCGAGCTCGCCCGTTTGCGGCGCGAGCATGAGGAGATGCTCGCTGAGGCGCTGGCGCAGCCGGCGACGCCGGAGATGGAGGCAAAGGCGCAGGCCATCGACTGGGCCATGCATGACACCTTCATCGACGCGCTGGACAACGAGATCATCGCCAAGGCCTACCTTGTCAATTCGGTGAAGATCCGGCTGATCCACCAGGAGCGGTTCCGCATCGACGGCCGCGTCGTGCCGGTCATGCGCGAGCACCTGGCGGTGATCGAGGCCATGGAAAGCCGCAACCCGCAAAAGGCGGTCGAGGCGATCAGCCTGCACATCGACAATGCGCGCCGGCTGGCGCTGCAGATCTGAGGGAAATGAGCCGCGCCGCGGCAGCGGCGCAATCCACAACGACAGCAACCCGGGAGGAAGAAATGTCGTCCAATCCGTTTACCCCAACCAGAAGGCAGCTGCTTGCCGGAACCGCCGCTCTTGCCGCCGCCGGCCTCGCCGGCCTGCGCCCCGGCTTTGCCGCCGGCGTCGACTGGAAGCGCTTTGCCGGCACCACGCTCGACGTCAATCTGGTCAAGAGCCCGCGCAGCGACACGCTGATAAAATACCTCGCCGAGTTCGAGGAACTGACCGGCATGAAGGTCAATGCCGAAGCGACGCCCGAACAGCAGCAGCGCCAGAAGACGGTGATCGAGCTCAGCTCCGGCAAGCCGAGCTTCGATGTCGTGCATCTCAGCTACCACGTGCAGAAGCGGCAGTTCGAGAAGGGCGGCTGGCTGGCCGATATCTCCGGCTATCTCGCCGATCCGACGCTCACGGATTCGGCGCTGGTCGAGGGTGACTTCGCCGATGCCGGCATGGTCTTCGCCAAGGACGCGCAAGGCGCGCTGCGCTCGCTGCCGTTCTCGGTCGACTACTGGATCCTCTACTGGAACAAGGAGCTGTTCGAGGCCAAGGGCCTCAAATATCCCGAGACGTTCGAGCAGCTGGTCGCCGCCGCCGAGGCGCTGACCGATGCTTCAGCCAACACCTATGGTTTTGTCGCCCGCGGACTGAAGAACGCCAACACGCCGGTGTGGACGTCGCTGATGCTGGGCTACGACATGACGCCGCTCGACGCCGACGGCAAGCTGCGCACCCTCTCGCCCGAGGCGGTCGAGGCCGCTGGCCTCTACCAGCGGCTGATGACCAAATCGGCGCCTCCCGGCGTTACCGGCTTCAACTGGGCCGAGGCGCAGTCCGCCTTCCTCCAGGGCAAGATCGGCATGTGGTTCGACGG
>NZ_RZOT01000204.1:0-9581 GCF_003999085.1 Mesorhizobium sp. M4A.F.Ca.ET.090.04.2.1 | reverse complement strand
GCTATCTGATCGCCGCGCCCACGGCATTCTGCATCCCCTTTGCCTACCTGCCGATCCGGGCGCGCTCCAGTGTCAGGTCCATGTTCTCCAACCGCGCCCGGATCGGCAGGTAGGCAAAGGGGATGCAGAATGCCGTGTGCGCGGCGATCAGATAGCCGAGGCCGGAATAGCCGGTGAAAATCTTGATGCGCGAAAAGAAGATCAGCAGCGCCACGCCGGTGACGATCTCCGGCACCATCAGCGGCTGGTTGATCGCCGCGTATTTGAAGGTCAGTCCGGGATAGGGCGCCGTGCGCGTCGTCGCCAGCGCCGCCATGGTTGCGGCGATGGTCGCCAGCACCGCGGCAACCGAACCGATCTGGAACGATCGCAGGGTGGCATCGATGACCTGCGTGTTCTGCCATGCCGACTGGAACCATTTCAGCGAGAAGCCGCCCCACTCCGAGGTCGATGTCGCGGCGTTGAAGGCGTAGAACACCAGGACGATGATCGGCAGATAGAGGACGACGAAGCAGGTCGCCGCGATCGCGGTGAAGCCCGGCTGGTGCTTGATCGAGAAATTAGCCATGGCGCACCTCCGGCCGTCCGGCATTGCGCACATAGGCCAGCAGCGCCACCATAACGATGATCATCACCGTGATCGACAGCGCCGAGCCGAGCGGCCAGTTGCGGCCCTGCCCGAACTGCAACTCGATCAGGTTGGATAGCATCATGTTCTTGCCGCCGCCGAGCACGCTGGGCGTGACATAGGCGCCGATCGCCGGAATGAAGACCAGGATCGAGCCGGCGATGACGCCCGGCCTGACCAGCGGGAAGATGATGCGCCGCAGCACCTGGAACCGGCTGGCATAGAGATCGTAGCCGGCCTCGACCAGCCGGAAGTCGAGTTTCTCCATGCTGGCATAGATCGGCAGCACCATCAGCGGCAGGTAGACATAGGCCATGCCGATCAGGATCGCCGTATCGGTGAACAGTATTTGGACAGGCGCCGAGACGATGCCGAGCTTGATCAGGATGGTGTTGATGATGCCCTCGTTGCGGATGATCTGCAGCACCGCGAAGGTGCGGATGAGCAGGTTCGTCCAGAACGGGATGGTGATCAGGAACAGCCAGATGTCGCGCGTCTTTTCACTGCGCGTCGCCATGAAATAGGCGGTCGGGAAACCCAGCGCCAGGGTGGCGATCGTCGTCACGATCGCCAGCTTGATGGAGCGCCAGAAGATGGTGACGTGAGCGGCGGCAAGCGAAAGCGTGTCGTCGAAAATGTCACGCTCCATGAACACCGACAGCCAGGCCTCCGGCGAGAATTGCCATTTCACGTCGCCGTACGCGCCGGGCGTCAGCAGCGAATAGACCAGCACGATCAGCAGCGGGCCGGTCGCCGCCAGAAAGATGATGATGAGCGCCGGCGCCGACAGCAGCCAGCGCGTGCGGACGTCGCGCCGTTCCGCTTCCTTGGCGACTTGTTCCGCGGTGGCCATCAGTCCCTCAGCACTTGCGCGGCGTCGTTGCCGATCAGGATGCCGACCTTGTCGCCGCGCTCGAAGCCGCAGCCGGCGCTGCGCGTATTCTGCTGACGCACGGTGAAGGCCTCGCCGCTGTTCAGCTGGACATGGATATGCGTGTCGGTGCCGAAATAGACGATGTTTTCGACCGTTCCCGACAGGTCGCCCTTGGCGTTGCTCAGCTTGGCGTGCTCCGGCCGCACCACCACGGTGGCGTTGTCCTTCGGCTGGAAGCCCTCGGCCACGGTCGCCTCGATGGTCGCGCCGGATTTGAGCGTCGCGCGCGCCTTGCCGTTGCCAATGTCCGATATGGCGGCGGTGAGAAAGTTGGTCTCGCCGATGAAGTCGGCGACGAAGCGTTCCGCCGGCTTGTCGTAGATGTCCCAGGGCGTGCCGACCTGCAGGATCTTGCCCGACGACATCACCGCGATGCGGTCCGACATCGTCAGCGCCTCTTCCTGGTCGTGGGTGACGAAGATGAAGGTGATGCCGGTCTCGTGCTGCAGCCGCTTCAGCTCGATCTGCATCTCTTTGCGCAGCTTGTAGTCGAGCGCCGACAGCGGCTCGTCGAGCAGCAGCACCTTCGGCTGCGGCGCCAGCGCGCGGGCGAGCGCCACGCGCTGCTGTTGGCCGCCGGAGATCTGGCTGGTGCGACGGCCGGCGAGCGCCTCCATCTTGACCAGCTTCAGCATCTCGCCGACGCGCGCCTTGATCTCGGCCTTGGGCTTGCCCAGCATTTCCAGGCCGAAGCCGATATTCTCGGCTACCGTCATGTGCGGGAACAGCGCGTAGGACTGGAACACGGTGTTGACCGGCCGCTTGAATGGCGGCAGCGGCGCGATGTCCTGGCCGTGCAGCAGGATCTCGCCGGCGGTTGGAAAGTCGAAGCCGGCGATCAGCCTCAGAAGCGTTGTCTTGCCGCAGCCGGAAGGCCCCAGCAGCGTGAAGAACTCGTTTTCGCGGATCGACACCGAAACCGTGTCGAGAGCGGCGACCTGGTTTTCACCGCTGCCAAATACCTTGCGAACGCCACGAACCTCGATCGCATTCTTATCCGGTTGTTCCGGCACGATTACCCCATTGAGATGGCTGCGGCAGGTTTTGTTCCTGTTTGATTGTCACCATAAGCCAATCGGCTTGGCAACTGCGGAGCTTGGACTGGACTAAAAAGCAATTCCCGTGCCACCGTCAGGCTTGATAAGTGACCTTTCCGCCGCAAACCGTGGTGACCGGCCGCACCTTGTGCAGATCTTCCGGCGCGGTCGCCTCGATATCGGCCGAGAGCACCACCAGGTCGGCCAGATAGCCCGGCTTCAGGCGGCCCTTTCGGTCCTCCATGAACTCGGCATAGGCCCCTTCCACCGTATAGCCGGCAATCGCCTCGTGCAGCGAGAATCTCTGGTCGGGGTCGGTGCTTGCCCATGGTTTGCGCAACACTGCCGCCTGGATGCCCAGGATCGGATCGATGGGCGCTACCGGCCAGTCGGAGGCGAAGACGACGCGCGCGCCGGCATTCTTCAGGGTCCGCCATGCATAGCTTAGCGGCCAGCGGGCCTGCCCGATGCGCGACACCGTCGGTTCCAGGGGAAAATCCATCGCGCCGGGCGGATGCGGCGGCTGCATGGAGGCGATGACGCCAAGATCTTCGAATCGTGGCACATCGGCGTCGGTGATGACCTCGATGTGCTCGACCCGGTGCCGGCTGTCGCGCTTGCCATTGGCCTTCGCGGCCGCCTCGTAGCCGTCGAGGACGGCACGCACCGCGCCGTCGCCGATCGAATGCACCGCCATCTGCAGCCCGCGCCTGTCGACGGCGACCGCAAGCTCGGCGAACTGGCGCGGCGTAAACAGCGGCTCGCCCACCCAGTTCGGCCGGTCGGCATAGGGTTCGACCATCACCGCCGTCCAAGAATCGAGCACACCGTCATAGAACACCTTGACCATGCCCGACGACAACCACTCGGTGTTGTAGCGTTCGGCCATGACGGACGCCTTGTCGAGGATGTCGAGCGTCATGAAATTCTTGTAGTGAAACGGTATCTGCGCACGGCAGGACAAGCCCTCCTCGGCCTCGATCTCGGCCAGCAGCTCGAGCTGGTAGAGATTGCCGTCCATGTTCTGGATCGAGGTGATGCCGTGGCGCGCGCACCAGGCGAGCCCGCGCCGCATGATGTCGCGGTCGGCGGCGCGCTCGGCGGCGGTCGGCGTCGGATCCGGCTCGCCGCCGGTCGCCAGCCCGAGCCGCACCCGGCCTTCGCCGGCAAGATCGAGCACCGGACCGAACGCTTCGCCCTCGCGCAGCTCGCCCGCGGCCAGGCCATCCTCGCCCATGACGATTTCGTTGCCCGGACCAAGCGTGCGTCCGTGCAGGATGCCTGCCAGTTCAAGCGCCTTGGTGTTGGCCCACATCGTGTGGTGGTCGGGAGCGGCCATGACGAAAGGCCGGTCCGGCAGGATCGCGTCGAGATGGTGGCGCGTCACCCGCTCGTCGCCGAGCACGGTATAGTCGACGCCCTGCCCGACCAGCATCTTCGTGTCGGGCCATGCCGATGCATAGTCGCGGATCGCTGCTTGCAGCGCCTCGAAGCCGTGGACGCCCGACAGTTGCAAATGCCCAAGCTCGGCCGCGCCCGAAAACAGATGCATGTGGGCTTCGATGAAACCCGGGACCACCGAACAGCCCTTGGCGTCGATGACTTTTGTGGCCGGTCCCTTGAGCTCTTCGATGGAGGCGCGACTGCCAACCGCGATGATGGCGCCGTCATGGACGGCAATGGCTTCGGCTGCGGGATTGTCGGCATCCATGGTCAGCACACGACCGTTGACGACGATCAGATCCGCATTGTGATCCGCACCCGTGACAGACATCGCGACTCCGCGCTTTTGACGACTGGCCGTGACCGGCAACCCCTTGGCCAACGGCGTTCCACTCCGCCGGAGCGGCGCGCCATGGGACAAGAATGATGCCAGCGCGCTGTCTTCGAAATTCCCCTTGTTATCCCGGCAGACAGCGTGGATAAAGAATGCGACTATTTATTCGCGTTTGTCAACGCTCCGAATTTCGAATGAATTGTGGACAGCACCCGGCGCCTGTCTTGAGACCGGGGCGGGGAACGAGGACCTAGAGCCGTGAAGCGCAACCTCAGCCGCGAAACCAGGATAGCGCTCGAACCGCGCAAGCAGCCGCGCCAGGAACGCTCGAGCAAGGTGGTCGACAGGATTCTCGACGCGGCGCTGACCTTGACGCGGGAGCAAGGAACCAAGGCGCCGACGACGCTCGCCATCGCCCAGCATGCCGGCCTGTCGGTCGGTTCGGTCTACCAGTACTTTCCCAACAAGGAGGCCATACTTCTCGACCTCGCCCGGCGCTGGCTGTCGTCGTTTCCGGAGGTGATCGCAAGGCGCATCGAGGTCGCCCCGCCCACCAACCGCGAAGAGTTTCGCCAGGAAGTGCGCAAGCTCTTCATCGACACCTCGAAGCTCTATCTCGACAACGCCAGCCTGATGCCGGTGATCGAGGCCATATCGGGAAACGCCGACCTGAGACCGATCCAGAACGAATATGACGACCAGATCATCGCCCTCTACGCCGCATGGCTGCAGCATGTGAACCCGGCTCTTGAAGACAAGGTCGCGAGCCGCCTCGGCTTGCTGATGATGGAGGTCGGGCACGCGTGCCGGCTTGTGGGGCTGAAAAGGGATCGCAAGACATACGACCTTATCGAGGACGATGTGGAAGTGATGTGGCTCGCCTTGGTGAACCCCTATCTCAATCTTGACTGATTTCGCACTTCGAGAGGAATTTCATGAAGACTGTCTATTCGCCGCTTCACGCCGGCCATGCAGGCCAGATGGAACTGGTCACGTCGGCGATCGTGCCGGGTTTCGAAAAGCCGTCGCGGGCGGAATTCATCAGGGCGCGCGTCGAGAGCGAGAAGCTGGGGCTGATCATCGGGCCGGTCGAGCATGATCTCGCCGCCGCCAAGCGCGTGCACAGTGCCGACTACATCGACTTCCTGCCGACCGTCTGGCCGCGATGGACGGCTGAGGGGCACAAGGGCTCGTCCATGGCGTTCACCTGGCCGACGCGCGGTTTGCGCGGCGACGTGCCGCCGCGGCGCATCGACGGCCTGCTCGGCTATTATTCCTTCGACGCCGGCGCCACCTTCGTCGAAGGCACCTGGGCGGCGATCAAGTCGTCCTATGAAGTGGCGCTGACGGCGGCTGAACTGGTCAAGGCCGGCGAGCCGGCCGCCTTCGCGCTCTGCCGCCCGCCCGGCCATCATGCGGGTGCCGCCTTCATGGGCGGCTATTGCTTCATCAACAACGCCGCCGTTGCCGCGCAGTGGTTCCTCGACCAGGGCGCTAGGCGCGTCTCGATCCTCGATGTCGACTACCATCACGGCAACGGCACGCAGGAGATCTTCTACGGCCGCGGCGACGTCCAGGTGATCAACCTGCACGGCGATCCGATGACCGAATATCCGTTCTTCCTCGGCCATGCCGACGAGCACGGCATCGGCGAAGGCGAAGGCTTCAACCTCAACTACCCGATGCCGTTCGGCACCGACTGGGACGGCTGGAACGCCTCCCTGGAGGATGCCTGCTCCAAGCTTGCCGCCTACGTCCCCGATGTCGTCGTGGTGTCGCTCGGCGTCGACACGTTCGAGAAGGACCCGATCAGCCAGTTCAAGCTGAAGAGCGCCGACTATCCCAAGATCGGTCGCCGCATCGCCAGGCTCGGCCTGCCGACGCTGTTCGTCATGGAAGGCGGCTACGCGGTGGAAGAGATCGGCATCAACGCCGTCGGCGTGCTGACCGGCTTCGAGGACAGGTAGGAGCCCAAGGGGGCGGCAGCAGCCGCCCCTTGGAAACTCTACGCTATGCGGCAGCGCCGGGGCTCGGCGCGGCGGCCGGCACGGCCGGTTTGCGGGAACGCCCAAGCATGTACACCGCCGCCGCGGCAATAACGCCCGCGGCCAGGATGGCGGCCGCCAGCACCGGCCGATACCAGAACCAGGCGACGGCGATCGTCGTCGTCCCGACCAGGATCGCCAGGACGAAGGCGATGATGCCGGTGCCCAGCCGGGCCAGGCTGCCGAGGAAGGGTATGACGTCGAAGATCACCCCGATCGGGCCGAGCAGCAGGGCAAAGCCTATCGTCAGCAGGATCAGGCCGCCGGCGCGCAGCAGCCAGGTTATCAGCGTGTTCGCGCTGACCGCTTCGGCGAACATCCTGTCGGCAGGCACGTCGCCCGTATCCACCATCAGCAACGCATCGCCGGCCGCCGTCTGGTAGGACTCGAACCGGTCGCCGGCCTGGCGCGCGACGATGCTGACGGTGCCGAGCGGCGCCAGCTCGTAACCGATGCGATAGTCGCCCAGCGCCGGCGACGTCGTATCGGCGCCGAGATAGATCCTGCCGTCGACGATGTTGATCGGCTTTGCACCGGTATAGGCAGCCTCGATCGCGGCCGACTGGCTGGACGAGAGCGAAAATTCCTTGTCGCCCCCGATGCGGTCGAGCACCGGCCTGTCGAGCGTGAAGGCGCCGAGTTTGCCCTCCGCAATCTGGAAGCTCCTGCTGTGGATCGCCATCGGCGGGTTCTGGTGGCCGTCGGGCTTCTTGAAGTCGGATGAGTTGATCTGGCTGTCGTCCCACACCTTCGAATAGCTGTAGGTCGTCACCGTCTCCTCGCCGCCACCCAGCTTCTTCGTCGTCTCCGACTTGGAGTCTTCCTTCCACTGGTACATCTCGACGCTGCGCGACAGGCGCAGCCCCTCGGCCTGAATGCCGAAATCCGGATCGGCAAGACCGCTATCGGCCGTCACCGGTCCAGTCACATGCACCAGCCTGCCGTCATTGCCGGCGTCGATCTTGTCGACGCCGGCCGAGACGACGGTGCCGGCGCCTTCCGCCAGCGAGCGCGCCGTCTGCACCGCGCGGCCTTCGTTCCAGAACAGACCGATCACCATCAGCACGATCAGGATCAGGCCGAAGACCACCCCGCCGACCGCGCGCTTGATCCGTCCGAACCACGAGACGGACGTCACTTCCTGGAATGAATCGCTCATCGTTTCCCCCGCAAGACCACCGGCAACGGACGCCCATCCATTGCCGCCATGCGAATCCTAGCCGAATCGGCCGCGCCCCGATATGGCGGCCCGGCACCTGCCCCCGTTTTTCCATCGAAGAGACCGGTTGAAAGCAGCGCGAAACGGCCCCTGAGTCGCGATCCGAGTCCACCGGATTCGATTTTGTCAAATCGCGTTTGATGTCGGATTCATCTACGGGTAGATTAGACCCGAATCAGCCGGTCCTCGGGGGGCGCGGCGACCACCCAAAGTCTCAAGTTCCGGCACTCGGCCGGCACCAGACGCGGACGGCTTCGCGTTCCCTGTAGGGATTCCGACCTGGTTGGGCGCTGACCGCGCCTTGAGTGTGTCTTCGTGACAGTGACGCGTATTTCGGGTTCGGCCGCTGGCGACACCAGCACCGGGCACATGGATCGATTCCGGCCAAAGCATAAAATGAGCAGTCCCGCCGCGCTTCTCCAATCCGAACCATCGCGCCTGGCGTCTCGCGGCGACCTCACCAGCTTTTTCATGCAGCTTGCCGCCGAGATCGGCGCCGACAGCTACATGCTCGTCGCCATCATCCACGACCAGGATCGCAGCGATGCCCGCATCGTGTCCTCCAACTGGATTTTCGACGCCATCGAGCTCATCGGCAAACGGCTGATAGCCGGCCTCGCCCAAGGGCAGCTGACCGCGTCGCCCGGCAACCGCCCGAGGCCGCTGGTGGCTGCCCAAGCGCCTGACGCCGGCGCGCTGCTGAGCGGCGAGGAGGCCCGCCTGCTCGATGTGCTCGGCCACGCCGAGATCTACTCGCTGCGGCTGAATGTCGGTCGCCAGCGCCTGTTCGCGCTGTTTTCGGCCGCCGAGGTCGGCAAGATCGACCAGCCGGCTCTGATGAAAGCCCAGCTGAAGTGCTGCTATGCGCTGTCCGACATCCCGCAGCTGATCGCCGCCGCCGCCATGCAGGACCCGCTGTCCGACCGCGAGCGCGAATGCCTGTTCTGGGTGTCGGAGGGCAAGACCACCGACGAGGTCGCGCTGATCCTCGGCGTCTCGTCGAACACCGTCAACAGCTACATCACCCACGCGATCCAGAAATTCGCGGCCAGCAACCGCGCGATGGCCATCGCGACGGCGATCAGGAGCGGCATCATTTGAAACAGGCACAGGTCAAGGAGGCAGCCGAGGCCCTCTTCAACGAGCAGCGCAGCCCCTTCGGCGCCTTCTCGCTCGGCTCCGAAACGCACCACGCCGTCACCATTCCGGACGCCGTGCGCCGCTGCCGCTGGATCGCCGTCGACATCAACGCCGGGGCTTTCGGCCTGTTCTTCGTCAGCCCTTCGCTGGAACGGGCCCGCCTCGTGCCAAGCTTCGATTCGGACTACCCCGGCACCTCCGTGGCCACCAAATTCATCTCCGGCGCCAATGGCGAGGAGATGGTGCGCCACACCCGCATCTCGACGGCGCCGCGCTGGTGGGTGGACGACGGCATCGCCAGCTCGCAGCAGGTCTTCCAGGATCTTGCCTGGTCCGAGAGGACGGCGCCGCTCGCGCCCGGCACCAACGGCATCGCCTTTCCCGTCCATGCCGACCGCGGCCAGTGCGGGCTGGTCATCTTCCTCGGGCCGGACATCGCCCTGCCGCAGGAGGCGCTCTACGAGATCCACGCCCGCTGCTTCTCGCTGTTTGCCGCGGTTGCCCGCATCCGTCCGACCGACACCAGCCGGATGCGCTCGATCTCCAAGCGCGAGCTCGAATGCCTGAAGCTGACCGCCAACGGCAACACCAGCGAGGAGATCGCCGAGCTGCTGAAATTGTCGGTGCACACCGCCAACCAGTACCTGACCCAGTCGACGCAGAAGCTCAACGCCGTCAACCGCAACCAGGCGGTGGCCAAGGCGCTGCGGCTCGGCCTCATCGAATAGATCGTCCCGCGAAGGCTCCGAGCACGGACCGGCCGAACCTGCGCGACCGCGAGGGCCACGGCATGCCAAACCG
>NZ_RZOT01000203.1:0-9583 GCF_003999085.1 Mesorhizobium sp. M4A.F.Ca.ET.090.04.2.1 | reverse complement strand
GAGGGGGAGATGGCCGGCAGGGCAGAGGGGGGTGCCTGGCGCTGACCTAGGGAAATTCCTCCCGTGAACATCCTCGTCCTCTACGCTCATCCGGTGGAGACCAGCTTCAATGCCGGCCTGCACCGGACGATCGTCGAGCGGCTGGGCGCGGCAGGACACACGATCGACGATTGCGACCTTTATGCCGAGGATTTCGACCCCAGGCTCACACGGGCCGAGCGGCTCGGCTACCACGACCAGCGCGGACCGGGCGATGCCGTGGCCGGCTATGTCGAAAGGCTGCAAAAAGCGGAAGCACTGGTGCTCTCCTTTCCGGTCTGGAACTACGGTTATCCGGCGATCCTGAAAGGCTTTTTCGACCGTGTCTTCCTGCCTGGCGTCTCGTTCAAGCTGGTCGACGGCAAGGTGCGGCCAACGCTGCACAACATCCGCAAGCTGGCGGCCGTCACCACCTATGGCGGCAGCCGTTTTCGAGCCATGCTGATGGGCGATCCACCGCGCAAGGTGGTCAAGCGCATGCTGCGGGCCACCATCAAGCCCGGCGCTCCCGTCTCCTACCTCGCGCATTACTCGATGAACCTCTCGACCGACGCGTCGCGGGCTGCCTTCACGGCGAAAGTCGCGGCGAGCATGGATCAATTCTGATGCGCGTGCTGGTGGTCTATTGCCATCCGGTGCCGGAGAGCTTTTGCGCTTCGATCCGCGACAGCGCCGTCGAGGTGCTCACGCGACGCGGTTGGGAGGTGCGGCTGCTCGATCTCTATGCCGAGAACTTCAATCCGGTGATGAGTTGCGAGGAGCGGCGTTTCTACAACGAGCGCGCGCCGCAGGACCCGGCGCTGAAGCCGCATTTCGATCATCTCATGTGGGCGGAGGCGATCCTCTTCGTCTATCCGACCTGGTGGTATGGGTTGCCGGCGATGTTGAAGGGCTGGCTCGACCGTGTGTGGGCGACGGATGTTGCGTTCCAGCTGCCCAATGGCAAGGGGCGGATCAAGTCGCTGATGCGACACGTCACGAAGGTCGGCGTGATCACCACCTGCGGCGCGCCGACCTGGTGGAGCGTCGTCGTCGGCCAGCCGGGCCGCAAGACCATCCTGCGCGGCATGCGCGCGCTCTGCGCCACGCGCTGCAGGACATTCTTCCTGGCGCACTATCTGATGGATTCCTCGACGCCGAGGAGCCGGGCGGCGTTCCTGGCAAAGGTGAGGGCGAAGCTGGAAAGGTTTTGACGATTAGCGTCCTTCTCCCCGTAGAACGGGGAGAAGGGAAAGGCGTGCTACATCCTGACCCGTTCCGCCTTCGGATCATACATCGGCTTCAGCGACGCCTCCGCCACAAAACGCTCGCCGGCGATCTCGACCTCGTAGGATGAGGCAAGCACATCCGCCTCGCTCTCGCCCTGGCACGGCACATAGCCAAGCCCGATCGCGCCGCCGAGATGGTGGCCGTAATTGCCGGAGGTGATCGGACCGACGATCTTGCCGTCGCGCAAGATCGCCTCGTTGTGGAAGAGCAGGGGTCGCGGGTCCTTGAGACGGAACTGCACCAGTCGACGGTCGAGGCCAGCCTCCTTCTTCCTGAGCACCGCATCGCGGCCGATGAAGTCGGCTTTGCTCGTCTTCACCGCGAAGCCGAGGCCAGCCTCCAGCACGTTGTCCTCGTCGGTGATGTCGTGGCCGAAATGGCGGAAGGCTTTTTCGATGCGGCAGGAATCCAGGGTGTGCAGACCGCAAAGCTTCAGGCCGACCTCCGCGCCGGCGTCAGAGATTGCCTCGAACACGTGCGCCGCCTGCTCGGTCGAGACATAGAGCTCCCAGCCGAGCTCGCCGACATAGGTGACGCGGTGGGCGCGGGCGAGCCCCATGCCGATCTCGATCTCGTGGAAGGTGCCGAAGGGGTTCCCCTCATTGGAAAAATCGTTGGGGCTCAACTTCTGGATCAGCTTTCGCGACTCTGGACCCATCAGGCAGAGCACGGCCTCGGCCGCGGTCACATCGGTGATGACGACGAACTCGTCGGCGACATGCCGCCTCAGCCAGGCAAGGTCACGCTGCAGAGTGGCGCCGGGCACGACGAGGAAATAGGCCGTTTCCGAAAGCCGCGTCACCGTCAGGTCGCTCTCGATGCCGCCCTTGGCGTTGAGCATCTGCGTGTAGACGATCTTGCCCGGAGCGACGTCCATGTCGTTGGCGCAGAGCCTTTGCAGCAAGGCGCAGGCGTCGCGGCCTTCGACACGGATCTTGCCGAAGGAGGTCATGTCGAAAAGCCCGACGCCGTCGCGGACCGCGAGATGTTCCTCGCGCTGGTTGTCGAACCAGTTCTGCCGTTTCCACGAATAGCGGTACTCGCGCTCCTGGCCGTCGCGGGCGAACCAGTTGGCGCGCTCCCAGCCCGCCACTTCTCCGAACACAGCGCCGCGCGCCTTCAGATGCTCGTGCAAGGGCGAGCGGCGCACGCCCCGTGACGTCGCCATCTGGCGATAGGGGAAATGGTCGGCATAGAGCAGGCCGAGCGTTTCGGAGACGCGCTCCTTGAGATAGCGGCGGTTCTTCTGGAAGGGCTGGGCGCGCCGGATATCGACCTCCCAGAGATCGAAGGGAGCTTCGCCGTCATTGATCCATTGCGCCAGCGCCATGCCGGCGCCGCCGGAAGACACGATGCCGATCGAATTGTAGCCGGTCGCCATCCAGTAGCCGGAAAGCTCCGGCGCCTCGCCGAGATAGTAGCGGTCGTCCGGCGTGAAACTTTCCGGGCCGTTGAAGAAGGTATGGATGCCGGCGGTGCCGAGCATCGGCATGCGGTTGACGCCCATTTCGAGGATGGGCTCGAAATGGTCCATGTCCTCGGGCAGCTGGTCGAAGCAGAAATCCTCGCGAATGCCGTCCATGCCCCACGGCTTTGCAACGGGCTCGAAAGCGCCGAGCATCATCTTGCCTGCGTCCTCCTTGTAGTAGGCGCACTCGTCCGGCACGCGCAGCACCGGCAGGCGGGTCAGCCCTGGGATCGGCTCAGTGACGAGATAGAAATGCTCGCAGGCGTGCAGCGGGATGGTGACGCCGTTCTGTCGGCCGAGCTCGCGTGCCCACATGCCTGCGCAGTTGATGACGATGTCGGTCTCGATCGTGCCTTGCTCCTCGCCCTGTGCCCAGGACACGCCGGAGACGCGGCCGTCCTTGGTGTGGACCTTGGTGACCTTGACGTTCTCGACGATGGCAGCGCCGCGCTGGCGCGCGCCCTTGGCTAGCGCCATGGCGATGTTGGCCGGATCGCATTGGCCGTCGAGCGGCAGGTGCACGGCGCCGACCACGTCGGACACATTGAGATGCGGGTACGTCTCCTTGACTTCGCGGGGCGAAATCTCGCGCACGTCGACATTGAACGCCCGGGCGAGAGACGCCTGCCGGTAGATTTCGTGCTTGCGCTCCTCGGTCAGTGCGACGGTGATCGAGCCGACCTGGCGCATGCCGGTGCCGACATCGGTCTCGGCCTCGAGCTTGACGTAGAGGTCGGCCGAATATTTCGCCAACCGCGTCATGTTCTGCGAGGCGCGCAACTGGCCGATCAGACCCGCTGCATGCCAGGTCGTGCCGCAGGTGAGCTGCTTGCGTTCGAGCAGCACGATGTCGGTCCACCCCAGCTTGGCCAGGTGATAGGCGACCGAGCAGCCGGAGACGCCGCCGCCGATGATGACGGCCCTTGCCTTGTTGGGAATGGCTTTGCCGGGAATGCTTTTGCTCATGCGGCCTCGCGGCGGTAGGCGGAAGCGAAGCGGCGCAGGCGAAGCGCTGCCTCCTTGAGGATGGGCTCGGGCTGGCACAGGCTGACGCGGATGTGGCCGGCGGCGGCCTCGCCGAAGCTCGAACCCGGCATGACGCCGACCCGTTCCTTGTCGAGCAGCGCCCAGGCGAACTTCTCGTCGTCAGGCTCGATCGCCGAAATGTCGAGCATGACATACATGCCGCCCTCGGAGCCGCGCACGGTGACGTCGTTCATGCCGCGGATCGCTTCGAGGAACAGCGTGCGCCGCGCGGCGTAACGCTCGGCAATCGCCTTGACGCCGTAGCCGTTTTCGAGCGCTTCGGCGCAGGCGATCGAGATGAAGGCCGGCAGGCCGTAGGTCGTCACCAGGTTGAGGTTGATGAGCAGCGCGATCATTTCCCTGGGGCCGGTCAGCCAGCCCATGCGCCAGCCGGTCATGCCGTGGCTCTTCGACATGGAATTGATGACCAACGTGCGCTCCGCCATGCCGGGCAGGGAACGCGGCGAGATGTGCTCGCCGCCACCCAGCGTCCAGTAGACTTCGTCCGACAGCAGCCAGAGATCATGCTCCCGGCAGACTTTGGCCAGGTCCTCCAGCCGCTCGCGCGAATAGACCGCGCCGGTCGGGTTGTTCGGCGTGTTGATCAGAATAGCGCGCGTGTTGGGCCGCAGTGCGGCGCGGATCATCTCGGCGCGTGGCTGGAAGCCGTCCTCGGCCGGCGTCTCGACAACGGTGAAGTCGGCGCCGGCGGCGCTGAAGGTATTGGGATAGGTGGCGTAATAGGGCGCGACGACGATGGCGTGATCGCCGGGGTCGAGCACGGCCTGCACGGCGGCATAGAGCGCCGCCTGTCCGCCCGGCGTGGCGATGACCTGGTCGGGCTCCGTCACGACGCCGGCGCAGGCGGTCGAGGCCGCCGCCATCGCCTTGCGCAGGCGCGGCTGGCCGGGAAGGGGCGTGTAGTGGTGGTTGCTGGCCCGAACCGCAGTCACGCAGGCCTCAATGGTTTCCGAAGGCGTGTCGAAGTCGTGGTCGCCGACCGAAAGCATGATGATGTCCTCGCCGGCCTGCTTGCGGGTCCAGGCCGAGAAATGCACCTCCCATCCGTCCTTGCCCGAGGGCACGATGCCGGCAATGCGCGATGAGGGTCTGGGCATTACGGAACTCCCGAGATTTTGTGACCGGCCTGCTCGAGCCGGCCGCGTAGGGCAGCGATATGGGCGGGGCCGACCTCGCAGCAGCCGCCGACGATATGGGCGCCGGCCTCGACCCAGCCGATGGCCTGCCCGGCATAGGCTTCCGGGTCGAGATCATGGCGCGCATGCAGCACGTCGACCGTGCCGCCATGCTTCAGCGCCTCGACCGCGGTGAAGCCGTTGGCATAGGCGCCGACCGGCCCCCCAAGCGCGATCAATTCGGGCAATGCGGCGCTGACGGCTTCCGGCCGGCAGCAATTGACCAGCCTGGCGGCGACCGGCAGGTCACCGAGCGCGGCCGACGCGGCGGCGATCGCCTCCCCGCTGCGCAGGCGCGGCGCGCCATGGTCGGCGAGCGTCCAGGATACCCAGACGGGTTTGCCGCTTTCGCTCGCCGCGGTGACGGCGGCGCGCGCCTCGTCGGCCGAGGCCATGGTCTCGCACAGGAAGAGATCGACGCCATCGGCCTGCGCGGCGACGATGCGGCGGTAGGTATCGAGTGTCTCCTGGAAGGAGATGGTCAGCGCCGGCGCGTAGCTGCCGAAAAGAGGCGACAGGCAGCCGGCGACGGCTGCGTCGCCGGCTTGTTCGCAAGCTTGCTTGGCAAGCTCGACGCCGCGGGCCTGAAGCTGCTTGAACAGGTCTTCAGCGCCTTCGCGCGCCAGGCGCTCCGGGGTCGCGGAATAGGTGTTGATGGTGATGACGCGGGCGCCCGCCTGGATGAACTCCGCATGCAGGTCGCGCACCAAATCCGGTTCGTCGATCAGCACCCTGGCCGACCACAGTGGCGTCGGCTCGGATTTGCTGCGCCGGACCAGTTCCTGGCCCATGCCGCCATCAGTGAGAATTACGGACTTCATGCCCTTAGTCTTTCATTGTTCGGATCCCAGAGCGGCTCGTCCTTCTGCACCACCGCCTTGAAACGGTCGCCGAAGATCTCGATCTCCAACGGGGTGCCGGGCTCGGCGAGGTCGGCGCGCAGCATGCCGAGTGCGATCGATTTGTCGATGCGATGACCCCAGCCGCCCGACGTCGTCTCGCCGACGATCCTGCCGTCATGCCAGAGCGTCGACATATAGGGCGCGTCGCAATCGCCGGGGTCCTCAACGACCAAAGTGACAAAGCGCTTCTTCACGCCCTGCTGCTTTTCGTTGAGCAGTGCCCCCTTGCCGCGGAACTCGGGCTTGTCCCATTTTACGAAGCGCTCCAGTCCGCCCTGCAGGATCGAATAGTCGGTCGAAAGATCGCCCTTCCAGGCGCGGTAGCCTTTTTCGAGCCGGAGCGAATCCAGCGCATACATGCCGAACGGCTTCAGCCCGTGGTTTTGTCCGGCGGACCAGACGGCATCGAAGACCGTTGCCGTGTCGGCGACCCTGGTGTGGATCTCCCAGCCGAGCTCGCCGGCGAAGGAGACGCGCACCAGCTTCGCCCAGCGTCCGGCGATCGTCGTTTCCTGATGCGTCAGCCAGGGAAGCGTGAGGTCGGCGGCGCAGACCCCGCCCAGAATCTTGCGCGAGTTCGGGCCGGCGAGGATCTGGGTGGAATACTCCTCGGTGCGGTCGGTCAAGGTGAAGGTCGCATTCTTGGGCATGCGCGATTTCAGCCATTCGAAATCGTGCCATTGCGCGACCGCGGCGGTGATCAGCGTCATCTGGTCCTCGCCATGGCGCACGACCGACATTTCGGTGACAATTCGGCCCTTGTCGTCGGAGAAATAGACGAGGCCGATGCGGCCGGGCTTCGGCACCAGGCCGGTGACCTGCAGCGCCAGCCAGTCGGCGGCGCCCGGACCTTCGAGGTTGAAGCGCGAGAAGCCGGGCAGGTCGAGGATGCCGGCGGCATCGCGCACTGCCAGGCATTCCTCGCGCACGCGGTGCTGCCACGGCCCGTCGCGGCGGAAGGTCAGCGTCGATTCCTCCGACGTGTCGTCGCCGGGCTGAGCGTACCAGGTGGCGCGTTCCCAGCCATTGTAGGCGTCGAACTGGCCGCCGAGCGCCTTGATGCGATCGTGCAGCGGCGACAGCTTGCGGTTGCGGCCCTCCGGCCAGGCGTGGCGCGGGAACTGGATGGCGTATTCGTTGCCGTAGATCTCCATGCCCTTGGCGACGCAATAGTCGGGTGCCGAGGCAAAGCTGGTGAAGCGGCGCGGATCGCAGGACCACATGTCCCATTCAGTCTGGCCTTCGGTGACCCACTCTGCCAGCACCTTGCCGGCGCCGCCGCCTTGCGCGATGCCGAAGGTGAAGACACAGGCCTCGAAGGCATTGGGCACGCCGGGCATCGGGCCGATCAGCGGATTGCCGTCCGGCGCGTAGGGGATAGGCCCATTGATCACCTTGGAGAGGCCGGCGGTGCCGAGGATCGGCACGCGCGCGACGGCGTCGGCAAGGTAGTGCTCCAGCCGGTCGAGATCGTCGGGGAAGAGCTGGAAGGAAAAATCCTCCGGCATCGGGTCGTTGTGGGTCGCCCAATGCGCGCGGCAATTGCGCTCATAGGGGCCGAGGTTCATGCCGGTCTTTTCCTGGCGCAGATAGTAGGAGGTGTCGACGTCGCGCAGCAGCGGCAGCTTTTTGCCCTGTTCCTTCGTCCAGGCGGCAAGCTCGGGGATCTCCTCGAACAATATGTATTGATGGCTCATCACCATCATCGGCACTGCGCGGCCGAACATTTTTCCTAGCTCGGCGGCGCGGTAGCCGGCGGCATTGACCACGATCTCACAGCGGATTTCGCCCTGCGGTGTGGCGACCACCCATTCGCCGTTCTCGCGGCGAGCGCCGGTGACCGGGCAGAAGCGGATTATCCTGGCGCCCATGTCGCGCGCGCCCTTGGCCAGCGCCTGCGTCAGCTGCGCCGGATCGATGTCGCCGTCGCTCGGGTCGTAGAGCGCGCCTTTCAGCTCATGCGTCTCGATGAAGGGATAGCGGCGCTTGATCTCGTCCAGCCCGACGACGTCGATGTCCATGCCCTGGTAGCGGCCCATGCCCTTGGCGCGCCGGAATTCCTGCATGCGCTCCTTCGAATGGGCGAGCCTGAGCGAGCCGGTGACGTGGTAGTTCATCGGATAGTCGACGGCATCGGCGAGCCCGCGATAGAGCTCGGTCGAATAGCGCTGCATGTTCATCAGCGACCATGAGGACGAGAAGGTCGGCACGTTGCCGGCGGCATGCCAGGTCGAGCCCGAGGTCAACTCGTTCTTTTCGAGCAGCACGCAATCGGTCCACCCCGCCTTGCAAAGGTGGTAGAGCGAGGAGGCGCCGACGACACCGCCTCCGATGATCACCACGCGTGCCGTGCTCGGCAAACCCGCCATGTTCTTCCCCTCCAATCAATAGACAGGTGGCGAAACCACCCAGATGACCACCGCCGGCTCGGCGCCGGGATTGCGCCAGCGAAACGGCTTGCCATCGAAACGAAAGCTGTCGCCTTCGCCGAGCCGGTGCCAGACGCCGGCAATCTCGATCTCGAAAACACCCGACGTAACATAGCCGGCTTCTTCGGTCGGACGGCGCGCTTCGGTCTTCAGCTCCGCACCCGGCGCAAATTCCGAGCGCAGCATCTCGAAGCTACCGCCGAGGTCGGGCGACAGAAGCTCCTCCACAAGTCCGGATTCGCTTGTGCCAAGCGAGCGGCGGCTGCCGGCACGCACGACCACGCCGCGCTCCGCCTCGACCGGCACGTCATGGCTGAAGAACAGGCTGATCGGCACGCCGAACAGGTCGGCGAAAGCCCTGAGGTCGCCGAGCGAAGGGACCGACAGGCCGCGCTCTACCTGACTGACCCAGCCGACGGAGCGGCCGAGCCTCAGGCCGATCTCGGCCAGCGTCAGCCCGCGCGCCTTGCGCAGCGCACGGATGTCGCCGGCCAGCAACCGCTCGCCATTGTCCTGTTCCGGCCTGGGAGCGGTCGAGACCATCGGCCTTCCGATGAAAAATTGGAGACAAATTTCATGAGAGGGCAACTCCATGAAAAAATCAAGAGGATTTTCATGATGCCACAAGATTTGCTTGCGCGTTTTTTGCGGTTCATGCAAAGGCTCGGCGACGAACGGCGAATGGGGACGTCCGGTCGGGGGCCAGGTTTCAAGGAGTCTGTGCGTGGTCCTTCGCGGGAGCCGGTTTGGTTCCCGGTCACGCGCAAAGGGACGACCCATGCTGGAAAACAACAGCCGGATAGCCAAGGATGCGGCGATCGTCGACGAGGCGATCACGTCGCGCCGCTCGGTGCGCGCCTTCCTGCCCGATATGGTCGACGACGAGACGGTCCGCGACATCCTTTCCGTCGCCGCGCGCGCGCCATCCGGCACCAACATGCAGCCTTGGCGGGTGTATGTCACCAAGGGCGATGTCAAGCAGCGCATTTCTGAGGCCATCCTCAATTCAGGCATCCGCGCCGAGAAGGCCGAGTGGGACGAGTATCGCTACTATCCCGACCAGTTCTTCGAACCCTATCTCACTCGTCGCCGCGCGAACGGCTTCGGCCTATATGGCGCGCTCGGCATCGGCCGGCGCGAGGTCGACAGGATGCGGGCGCAGCACGATCGCAACTTCGTCTTCTTCGATGCGCCCGTCGGCATAATCTTCACCGTCGACCGGCGGCTGAACAAAGGATCGTGGATCGACTACGG
>NZ_RZOT01000202.1:0-9586 GCF_003999085.1 Mesorhizobium sp. M4A.F.Ca.ET.090.04.2.1 | reverse complement strand
GTGTAATGAGCAAGATCGAGACGATCGGCATCGTGGGCGCGGGCCAGATGGGCGGCGGCATCGCCCATGTCTCTGCGCTTTCCGGCTACAAGGTGCTCATCTACGACATTTCGCCCGAGCGCATCGAGAAGGGCATCGCCACGATCAGCGGCAACATGGCGCGCCAGGTGGGCTCCGGCAAACTGGAGGAGAAGGCCCGCAACGAGGCGATGGGACGCATTTCGGCTGCGTCCGCGATGGCCGATCTCGCCGGCGCCGATCTGGTGATCGAGGCGGCCACCGAGGACGAGACGGTCAAGCGCAAGATTTATGCCCAGCTCTGCCCGCAGTTAAACCCCGAGGCGATCCTGGCAACCAACACCTCGTCGATCTCGATCACACGGCTTGCGGCGCAGACCGATCGGCCAGAGCGGTTCATCGGCATACATTTCATGAACCCGGTTCCGGTGATGAAGCTGGTCGAGCTGGTGCGCGGCATCGCCACCGAGGACCAAACCTTCGAGGCCGCCAAGACCTATGTGAGGCACCTCGACAAGACGATCACCGTCTCCGAGGATTTCCCCGCCTTCATCGTCAATCGCATCCTGTTGCCGATGATCAACGAGGCAATCTACACGCTCTATGAGGGCGTCGGCACGGTCGATGCGATCGACACCGCCATGAAGCTCGGCGCCAACCACCCGATGGGACCGCTGCAGCTGGCGGACTTCATCGGCCTGGATACGTGCCTGTCGATCATGCAGGTGCTGCATGAGGGCCTGTCGGATTCGAAATACCGCCCTTGCCCACTGCTGGTGAAATATGTCGAGGCCGGCTGGCTCGGCCGCAAGACCGGCCGCGGCTTCTACGACTACCGCGGCGAGCATCCGGTTCCGACGCGCTGATCCCGGCTTTCAGGACGCCGCCGCCAGCGGCTTGGCCGCTTGCGCCTGTTCGCCTTCGGCGTCCTCGTCCGGCGCCGTGGAAACACAGCCTCGTCCGGCCGCCTTGGCCGCATAGCAGGCCGCGTCGGCCCGTGCGATGATCTCGTCAACCTCGCCGCAGCCGGCGCGGATCGGGGCCAGCCCGATGCTGGCGCCGATCGAATGCGCCCGGCCGTCCCAGGTGAAATTCAGGCCGCGGATCGCGTCGATGATGGAACACGCCGCGATTCTGGCGCCAGCCGCGGAGCCCGATTTCAGGATGACCGCGAATTCGTCGCCGCCGAGGCGGGCGACAAGGTCTCCCGGGCCGAGCACGCCACGGATGGCATTGGCGACTTGCTTCAGCAGGGCATCGCCGGCGGCGTGGCCGCCCGTGTCGTTGACCTGCTTGAAATGGTCGAGGTCGATGAACATGAACTGATGCTCGCCGTCTCCGGCGGACGCCGTCGCCCCGGTCTTGCCGCTTTGATCGGCAAGGTCCTCCATGGCGTGGATGAAACTCGACCGGTTGGCAAGGCCGGTGAGTGCGTCATGCGCGGCAGCATGGGCGAGTTGGCGCTGCAGGGCGCGCGCATCGGTGAAATCCTGGAACACGATGACCAGCCCGCAGAACTCGGCTCGCTCGTTGATGATCGGCGACACGACCTGCCGGATGCTGCAGCGAGTGTCGTCGCGCCGGATCAGCACCGCGCGGCTGTTGTGGTCCGCCGGGCCAGGGCTGCCGGCCGGGGGTCGCGCCACGCCGATCCGCTGTCCCGTTTCCTCGTCGACGGCCCAGTAGACATGACCGAGCGTCTTGCCGAGACCGTCGCCCGCCGCGACGCCGGTCAGCTTTTCGGCGATGGGATTCATGAAGGTGACGCGGTTGGCGGCATCCGTGCAGATGACGGCGTCGCCGATCGACTGCAGCGTCACCCTCAGCCGTTCCTTTTCGTCGGCCAGCATCGCCGCCGAGACGATGAGCCGCGCTTCGGCCTCCTTGCGCTGGGTGATATCGGTAAGGCTGCCAATGGCCCGGGTCAGCCGCCCATCGCCGTCACGCTCGAGAGCCTTGCCGCGGTCGAGGATCCAGATCCAATGGCCATACTTGTGGCGCATGCGGTACTCGGCCTCGAAGAACGGCGTCTCGCCGGCGAGATGGGCGCGATCGGCCTCGTCGACAATCGCTCGGTCGTCCGGATGGATCATCGCCAGCCAGCGATCGGGGTCGCCGTCCAGCTCGCCATCGGCATAGCCCAGCATCTTCACCCAGGTGGCGGAATAGGTGGTGCCGCCCTTGCGCAGATTGAAATCCCAGACGCCCTGGCCGGCGCTGGCCAGCGCGAAATTCCAGCGCGTTTCGGCCTCCGCGATGCGCGCCTCGGACTTCTTGCGGGCGTCGATGTCCTCGATCTGCGACACCAGATAGAGCGGCCGGCCGCTCTCCTCGTCGCGGATCACCGACCCGGCAAGCTGCGCCCAGACCGGCGTCCCATCCTTCCTGAGATATCGCTTCTCGAAATGGAAGGAATCGATCTTGCCTTCCTTCAGGCTCACCATCGTGTCCCGGCCGATCTGCAGGTCGTCGGGATGTGTGATCTGGAAAAAGGTTTTCGCCTCGATCTCCTCGCGACTGTAATCGAGCATGGCGGCGAAGGCCGGGTTGGTCTGCACGATGCGGCCATCGAGCCCGACGATGGCGACGCCGATTGCCGAGTCCTCCATGGCGCGGCGGAAGCGCTGCTCGCTTTCGGCGATCTGGCGGCGGTCGTCGACGATCTGGCGGATGAAGAAGGCGGCGAGGAACAGGGACGCCGCGATCATGGCGTCTGACACCTGCAGGCTGAGCTTGAGGGTCTCGGCGCCGAGATCAAGGCGCGACGACAGGATCGAGGCCGCGGCGGCGACAAGGCCGACCGCCATCAGGATCAGCGCTGCGTATCTGCCGGCCCGCGGGCCTTTCCAATTCCACCACGTCACAAAGTGTTCCACCCCAATGCGCAATCGCACGCCGATGCAACCCTGGCGGATCGATTTTAAGGAAAGGTTGCATCGGGGACGCAAGCGACGATGCTAACCGGCAAACAATTGCCGGCATGATTAAGGATCGGTGTGCGCGGCGCTACCAGCGTACGAAGAACCGCCCGCCGAGCGCTCCGAGGCCGGTGAGGATGATAACCGCGATCGTGTACCAGGTGGCGACGAAAAGCGGAGAGTCGTCGAAGCAGTGCACGGCATAGAAGGTCGCCGATACTCCGCCGGCGAGCAGGCCGGCGACCGCGCCCGCCAGCACCGGCCGCGTCGGAGCGCCATGGCGCAGCATCCTCAGGAAGACGGCGAGCGGCCCGAGGCCGATCAGCGGGATGAAGGTCATGCAGATCATCATGTTGGAGCCGACCAGCCGCGTGCCCCATTCGACCCGGGGCACCACGAAAAGTTCGAGGATCACCGCCACGGCCACCAACACGGGCGCGACGGCCATCCACGCCATCGCCCGGGAGGTCGGCGCACCGGGGCTCGACAGGGCCCGGATCAACACGAAGGCGCTGACGGCGAGCGCGATGGTGAAGACGAATTTGGACAGGAACCGCATGGTGTGCATGGCCGACATGAGATCGGGACGCGGACCGATGGTTAGCCAGAACACCGCCGCCGCGATTGCCCCCGCCGCCGCGATGGCCATCCACCAGGCGGAGCCGAGCGGCATCGCCTTGCCGCGGACATCGGCGTCGAGCGCCTTGATGAGATCCTCGGTCCTCATGTCACTGTCGTCCGAACCGTTTGGCTATGGCGGCAAGGCCGCGATGCAGCGACACCCTGACCGCCGTCTCGCTGATACCGAATTTCGCCGCCGTCTCGCCGATCGAGCGGCCCTCGACCGACACCGCCGAGACCACCGAGCGCTGCGCCGGCGGCAAGCTCTCCAGCACGCGGTTGATGTCGCGTTCGCTCACCGTCTCGGTTTCCGGCTCGGCGAAGGTCTCGGCGATCTCGTCGATCTCGACCTCGATGCGCCGCCCGCGCCGCCGGAAGGCGTCGATCAGCTTGAAGCGCGCAATGGCGTAGATCCATGGCAGCACCGGCGCGTCCTGGCGCCAGGTATGCCGTTTGACGTGAATGGCCAGCAAGGTTTCCTGCACGACATCCTCGGGGTCGACCCCGCCCTGAACGATCTTGCGCCGGGCAAAGCCGCGCACGAGAGCGGCCGTCCGCGTTAGAAAGCCGGCGTAAGCCGTTTCGTCTCCCGCGATCGCGGCCTTGAGCAACCGGGAAAGCTCGGCCTCGTTGTTGCCGGTCACAAGAGTTTTCTCCCCCGATGTTCGCGCCTCGGCGCTGATTTGTTACGTGGCCGGCGAAATAATGTCCAAGCCAAAGTGCCGCAAAATCACGAAAGGTTGCGCCCGGCGACCGAATGAAGCAGGCCTGCAATGTTGACTAGCTTAATCAGGTATTGGTAGGTGCAGCCGTGCCAACCAAGACCATCAGATCGAGGACGACGCCCATGAGAATAGCCCTTTCCACGCTTGCCGGCGCCACGGTGCTGGCGCTCGGCCTGTTTGCCGCCCCGGCCATTGCCGAGGATGCCGGCATCGTCGTCTACAACGCCCAGCACGAGAGCCTGGCCAAGGAATGGGCAGCTGGCTTCACCAAGGAAACCGGCATCAAGGTCACGCTGCGCAATGGCGGCGACAGCGATTTCTCCAACCAGATCGTCGCCGAGGGCGCGGCCTCGCCAGCCGATGTGTTCCTGACCGAGAATTCGCCCGCCATGGCGCTCGTTGAGGCTGCCGGCCTGTTCGCGCCGGTCGACGCCGACACGCTGGCGCAGGTGCCGCAGGAGTACCAGCCGGCCACCGGCAAATGGGTCGGCGTTGCCGCCCGCAGCACCGTCTTTGCCTATGACAAGACCAAGCTCAAGGAAGACCAGTTGCCCAAGTCACTGATCGACCTCGCCGATCCGAGCTGGAAGGGCCGCTGGGCCGCCTCTCCATCGGGCGCCGATTTCCAGGCCATCGTCAGCGCGCTGCTACAGCTGAAGGGCGAGCCCGCCACGACCGACTGGCTGAAGGCGATGAAGGAGAACTTCACCGCCTACAAGGGCAACAACACCGTGATGAAGGCGGTCAATGCTGGCGAGATCGAAGGCGGCGTGATCTACCACTATTACTATTTCGGCGATCAGGCCAAGACCGGCGAGAACAGCAAGAACGTCGCGCTCCACTATTTCAAGAACCAGGATCCGGGCGCCTTCGTTTCGATCTCCGGCGGCGGCGTGCTGGCTTCGAGCAAGTACCCGAAGGAAGCCCAGGCGTTCCTGAAATGGGTGACCGGCAAAGGTGGCCAGGACGTGCTGAAGAACGGCACCTCCTTCGAATACGCGGTCGGCAAGGGCGCTGACTCCAACCCAAAGCTGGTGCCGCTGGCCGACCTGCAGGCGCCGAAAGTCGATCCGACGACGCTGAACTCCAAGAAGGTGACCGATCTGATGACGGCAGCCGGCTTGCTTTAGTTCGCGTTCGTCCTAAAAGGGCAACCGACTGCGCTCCTGCGGGACTTCGCTTTCCGCGGGAGCGCTCTGTTTTAGAGATGGCATCGTCGATGACGACAAGCTGCGTTCCTGGCTGCGATCAGCGCGCCTTCGGCCACCTTCGTCCGCGGGCCGATGCGGCGCGGCGTCCGGTCTGATGCAAGCGGCGGTCGACCTCATCCATTCGGGCCTGCCGGCGGCGGGGCGCCCGCGACGCCGGCGATCGACGTCCTGGATCCTGCTTGCCGCCGCTTTGGTCTCGCTGCTTGCGCTGCTGCCGCTGGCCTTCATCATCTGGATCGCGGTCCAGACCGGCTGGGAGACGGTCTCGGCGCTGATCTTCCGTCCGCGCGTCGGCGACCTCCTGATCAACACGATCCTGCTGGTGGCGCTGGCGGTTCCGATCTCCATCGTCCTTTCGGTGGCGCTGGCCTGGCTGACCGAGCGCAGCGACCTGCCCGGCGCCCGCCTGTGGGCCTGGCTGTCGGTGGCGCCGCTCGCCATTCCGGCCTTCGTACATTCCTATGCCTGGATCAGCCTGGTGCCGGGACTGCACGGCCTGTGGGCCGGCGTTCTCGTCTCCGTCATCGCCTATTTTCCATTCCTCTATCTGCCCATCTCCGCAGCGCTGCGCCGGCTCGACCCCGCACTGGAGGACGCGGCCGCCGCCCTTGGGCTCGGTCCGTGGCGGGTCTTCGCGCGCGTCGTGCTGCCGCAGCTCAGATTGGCCATTTGCGGCGGTTCGTTGCTGGTCGGCCTGCATCTGTTGGCCGAATACGGCCTCTATGTCTTCATCCGGTTCGACACCTTCACCACGGCGATCGTCGACCAGTTCCAGTCGACCTTCAACGGGCCGGCCGCCAACATGCTCGCCGCCGTGCTGGTGACATGCTGCTTCGTGCTGCTCGCCCTGGAGGTGCTGGTGCGCGGCGAGGAGCGCTATGCCCGCGTCGGCTCTGGGGCGGCCCGCCAGCAGCGGCGCGCCAGCCTCGGCCGCGCCACGCTGCCTTGCCTGGCGCTGCCGGCCATCGCCTCGCTGCTTTCGCTGGGCGTGCCCTTCATCACCATCGGCCGCTGGCTCGTGGCCGGCGGCGCCGAGGTCTGGCGCCTCGACGAAATCAGCCTGGCACTCGGCCAGACGCTGTTCCTGGCGATGGCCGGCGCGCTGCTCGCCACCATCGCCGCCATGCCGATGGCCTGGATTTCGATCCGCGCGCCAGGGCCGCTGCAGCGCCTGCTCGAGGGCTGCAATTATATCGTCGGCTCGCTGCCCGGCGTCGTCATCGCGTTGGCGCTGGTTACCATAACCGTGCGCGTCGCCATGCCGCTCTACCAGACGCTCTTCACCATCCTCTTCGCCTACGCGCTGATGTTCCTGCCGCGCGCTTTGGTCAGCCTCAGGGCTTCGATCGCGCAGGCGCCGGTCGAGCTCGAACGCGCCGCCTCGAGCCTCGGCAGGGCGCCGCTCAAGGCACTGTGGTCGACGACCATCCGGCTTTCAGCGCCGGGTGCCGCCGCCGGCATGGCGCTTGTGGCGCTCGGCATCATGAACGAACTCACCGCCACCCAGATGCTGGCGCCGAACGGCACCCGCACGCTGGCCATGGCCTTCTGGTCCTACAGCGGCGAGATCGATTATGCCTCGGCCGCCCCCTATGCCTTCATCATGGTGGCGATGTCGCTGCCGCTGACCTGGCTGCTCTATGTCCAGTCGAAGAGGATGGCCGGACGATGAGCTTCCTGGAACTGTCTGGCGTGGCCAAGCACTACGGCCCGGTGGCGGCGCTGGCCGGCGTTGACCTCAGCGTCGAGAGCGGCAGCCGCACGGCGATCGTCGGGCCATCCGGATGCGGCAAGACCACCTTGCTCAGGCTGATCGCCGGCTTCGAGGCGCCGGACCGGGGCAAGATCGTGCTCGATGGCGAGGTGCTGGCCAATGGCGGCGCTGCCGTGCCGGCGCACCGGCGCGGCATCGGCGTGGTCGCGCAGGACGGGGCGTTGTTCCCGCATCTCACCATCGCCGACAATATCGGCTTCGGCCTGGCGCGAAACGCCGAGAAGCGTGCCGAGCACATCGTCGAGCTCGCCTATATCGTCGGGCTCGACAAGGCGATCCTGAAGCGCCGCCCGCACGAGCTCTCCGGCGGCCAGCAGCAGCGCGTGGCGCTCGCCCGCGCCATGGCCATGAAGCCGCGCCTGATGCTGCTTGACGAGCCGTTCTCGGCCCTCGATACCGGCTTGCGCGCCTCCATGCGCAAGGCAGTGGCCGAGTTGCTGGAAGCCGCCGGGATCACCACCATCCTCGTCACCCACGACCAGGCCGAGGCGCTGTCCTTCGCCAGCCAGGTCGCGGTGATGCGCGACGGGCTTTTCTCGCAGGTCGGCACGCCGCGCGAACTCTATTTCCGGCCGAAGGACAGGATGGTCGCAGAGTTCCTTGGCGATGCCATCATTCTGCCGGCGAAGATCGCCGACGGTTTCGCTATCTCGCCGCTCGGCCGCATCGCCGTCGACACAGCCGAACGCCGCGATGTCGCCCGAATCATGCTGAGGCCGGAACAGGTGCTGTTGAAACGGACCTCGCGTGAAGGCATGTCGGGAACCCCGGACATGCTGTTCGGCGAGGTGACGGAATCCGAATTCGCCGGCTCGATGTGCACGATCGCCGTGCGGCTCCTGAACAGCCCCGACCCGCCGGACGCGGCGGCGATCGGCAACACGCCGCTGATCCTGCGCAAGCCCGGCATCGACGCGCCGGCGCTTGGCGAGATCGTGCGGCTGACCGTCTCCGGCAAAGCGCATGTTTTTGCCTGAGCTTCCAAGCCAAGGCGTGTTGAGATTCAGATCAGGCCGGCACCGCCTGAATATCGACACGCCTTAACGTACCCGCTCGCCCGTCGCCGGCGACCAGAGTGGCCAGGTCTCCAGAAAATCGTGGCTGTGCACGACGACGCGCTGCCCATCGATGTGGATAATCGAATAGGCGGGCGGCGCCTGCTCGACAACTTCGTCGCCCACCAAGTCGAGCACGAAGCGGGCGTGCAATCCGCGCTGCGCGGCAAACGGAATGCCGGCGACTGTGCCGGCTATGTCGCGATGGACATGGCCGAAGAAGATGTAGCGGACATTGCCGTGCCGCGTCAGGACCTCGAGCAGCCGATGCGGCTGTTCGAGCCCGAGCGGATCGAGCAGCTCGAGGCCAAGCTCGATCGGCGGATGATGCAGGAAGATATAGGCCCGGCGGCCCGCCGCCTCGCCGAGCCTGGCATCCAGCCAGGCCAGCCGCCTGTCGCATAATTCGCCGGTGACGCGGCCCTCGGCCAGGCTGTCGAGGAACAGCAGCGATGCTTCCTGCGTGTCGAAGACCGACTGCACGAAGCCATTCTCGTCGGTTGGATTTCCGGCAAAAGCCGCGACCAGGTTGGCGCGCCTGTCGTGATTGCCGGGCAGCAGCCGATATGGGACTGAAAGCCGCGCCAGGGCTGATTGGAGGTCGGCATAGCTCTGCGCCTCGCCGGATTCGGTCAGGTCACCGGTGAAGACGCAAAGTGCCGCATCGCCGTGGCGGGCATTGATATGGTCGATGCAGCGGTCGAGCCGCTCGTGCAGGTCAGCGCCAAAGCGGATCTCGCCGCGCCGGCCGAGATGGACGTCGGTGACCTGGATGACTTTCATTGCGCGACCCTTCTTCGATCGGACAGGGAGTTGCCTTGCCGTCCATCGCAGCCGGCCGAGCGCTTGATCAGAGCGCCGGCACCGGCATCGACGCCTTGAAGACGTCAAGGCGGCTTCCCGTCTCGGACGAGAAGAAGTGCAGGTCGGCCTCGGAGAACTGCAGGCCGACGGCGCTGCCCGGCGCGGGATGGACGGTTTCCGACGTCACTACCGAAAACGCCGCACCGTCGAGATCGACATAGATGACCCGCCCGGCACCGAGCTCTTCGACCAGGTCGACGGTCGCGTCGAGCGCGCCCGGCGTGCCGGGGGCGACGATGCGCACGGCCTCCGGCCGGATGCCCACCGCGATCTTGCTGCCGACCGGCAGGCCCGCGCGCGAGACGTTGAGCTTGCGGCTGCCACCGAGCAGCGACAGGCCATCGAGCGTGACCTCGCCTACCAGCATGTTCATCGCCGGCGCGCCGACGAAGGTGGCGAC
>NZ_RZOT01000201.1:0-9603 GCF_003999085.1 Mesorhizobium sp. M4A.F.Ca.ET.090.04.2.1 | reverse complement strand
CCGCTCGGCAACCACCCAATGCTCGATCCGGATGGTCTCGCCGCTGCGGGGGTCTGGCCATCGCGCAATGTCGCCGGCGGCGAATACGCCAGGCGCGCTCGTCTCCAGAAAGGCGTTTACGACGACACCGCGGTCAAGGATAAGCCCTGCCTGTTCGGCAAGCCCGGTCCGCGGTCGCACGCCTATACCTGCGACGACCAGGTCGGCCGTCAGCGTCTTGCCGCTGGTAAGCGTCACCTTGCCGCCATCGATGCTGCTGGCGCTGTCCTCGAGATGGAACACAACGCCATGCTCCTCATGGAGGGCACGGATGAAGTCGCCCAGTTGCGGACCGAGCACCCGCTCCAGGGGCCGTTCTTCCGGCGCCACGACATGGACGTCGATATCGCGTGTGCGCAGGGACGCGGCAACTTCCAGGCCAATGAAGCTGGCGCCAAGCACCACGGCGCGGCGCGCACCCGTGGCCCGCTTGATGATAGCCCTGCTGTCTGCGAACGAGCGCAGCGTGTGGACGTGCGGCTGGTCGGCGCCGGGAATGGTGAGGCGCACCGGTTCGGCCCCGGTCGCAAGCAGCAGCCGGTCGTAGCGGACCCGGGCGCCGTCGGCGAGCACGACCTCGCCGGAACGCACGTCGATGCCGGCAACGTCCGCTTTGAGGCGCAGGTCGATATCGTTCTTTGCGTAGAAGCTCTCGCCGCGCAGCGGAATCCAGCTTTCCGGCGCCTTGCCGGCGAGGTAGTCCTTGGAAAGATTGGGCCGATCTACCGGCGGCGCTTCGTCGTTGCTGAGCATGACGATGCTGCCTTGATAGCGTTCGCGCCGCAGTGTTTCGGCCGCTGCGAATCCGGCCGCGCCGCCGCCGACAATGACGATCTTTGCCGGGTCGGAGCCTGCATCGCGCGGCTTCGCTGCCGTCCGTTTGCGCTTCTCGCCCACGAAGATCCTGTTATCGCGCAGTTCCACCGACCAGCAGGCCAGCGGACTGAGGGCTGGCGCGCGCAAGGCCTCGCCGGTGCGCAAATCGAAGCATGCGTGATGCCAGGGACACCGCACGGTATCCTCCACCACAAGACCGTCGACGAGCGGCCCACCGTAATGTGTGCAGGACGCCGCGACGGCAAAGACCTCGGCGCCGCGGCGCACCAGCAGCACTTCTTCATCGCCGCAGTGGCCGACCAGCTTGCCGCCATCGGCAAGGTCGGAGAACGCGATGCCCTGAGCCAGGTCCGGCCCGTCTGATTTGGTATGACCCGCAGCCATGTCCTTCTCCCTGGCGATCCAATCGCCTGTGCGGCCGAGAAACGGAAATCTAGGTCCACCGGCCCGAAAGAGCCGCTTTCCGGCCAGCTTGGCTCCAGCTTCTCGACACCGCCCAAACGCCCGGCCGCGTCATTCGTTGCCGCCTGGCGGCATGCATCCGTCATTTTCCCGGAACCGCTCGATCTGTTCCAGCGTTTGCCGGCGGAACGGGACGCGCGCATCGGCTGGCTGCGCCGAGCTCCAAAGGGCGGCGTTCGCGCATGACCGCTTCGCGCCGTCGGGCCCCGCCAATGGCGGGCGTGACCGTGACAGGACGAACAGGGTATAAAACGATCTGGCAGCAGACTGGTCGAGGAAAGCTCCACCGTCATGAAACCGATGAACGAAGAGCACCTTGCGATCCTACGCAGGCACATGGTCGAGATGATTGCGATCCTCGCCGACCTTACAAGCGACGAACTCGGCAAGGCAACGTTCGAAGAGCGGGTGATGGCATCGATGCTGCGGGTGCCGCGACATCTCTTCGTGCCGGCCTCGGTCGCGCCTTATGCTTACCAGGACATGCCGCTGCCGATCGGCTTCGACAAGACCATCTCTCAGCCCTTCATGGTCGCTCTGATGACCGATCTCCTTGCTCCCCGACGCCACGAGTCAGTGCTCGAGATCGGGACCGGACTGGGTTATCAGACCGCGATTCTCGCGGAACTCGCCGGACAGGTCTGGAGCGTCGAGATCATCGAGGAATTCGCCAGCCAGGCCGAGGATCTACTGCGCGGCCTTGGCTTCTCCAACGTCGCCATCCGTGTCGGGGACGGGTCTCGCGGCTGGCCCGAGCACGCTCCGTTCGACAAGATCCTGGTGAGCGTGGCGGCCGACCGGACGCCGCCGGCTCTGCTCGACCAGCTCAAGCCAGGGGGACGTCTGGTTCTGCCACTGGTGGCCGAAGACGTTCAGTTTCTGACTGTTATCGACAAGGCCGCGGCAGGGCAGATCAAGACCCGCAAACTCATTCCGGTCCGGTTCAGCCGGCTCGAAACCGTCTGATGCGGTGCGCACAGCTGGCACGACCGCGCTTTCCGACCCTGACGCAGCTCCGGCAAACGCCGCTCGCAGCTGAAAGACCGCAGTAGGTACGGCTCTCGCCCCTAACTGCGCACCTGCCGCAGCACTGTCTTTTCCACCACAGGCTCCAGCGATTCCGCGAAGGGGGTCGCCAGATGATGGCGGTCGCGGTAGGCGAGCTTGCCGTTGATGAAGACGTGGCAGGTGGTCTGGTCGCAGAACTGGCTGGTCAGGTCGACATAGGTGGCGCCGGGCACGCTGCGCACGACGTCGCGCTCCGCCGCGGCGATATCGTCGTTCGCCGCCGTGATCCTCGGCGTATCACAGACCTCAGGGGGCTGCCCGCGCCACAGCGCCCGCGCCACGCATTTGTCGACATAGTTTCCATTGTAGGGCACGTCCCTGATCACTGCGACCTTGATCCCGGCCCGGCTGAATGCCGCGAGCGTCCAGTGCAGGCCGGCCCTCCATTCCTGGTTCCAATCGGCGTGCCTCAGTTCCTCGGGCGATTCCTTCATCACGTTGCCGATCGAGAATTCCGAGATCACCACCATGCGCGGATGCAGCGCGATGATGTCCTTGACCGATTGCTCCCGCCACCGGTCGCATTCGGTGTAGTCGCGCTTCAGCCGCCAGTTCCAGGTCGTGACCCGTGAGGCACGGCAGGAGGATTTGAGATAGGTGACGACGCGGTAGTTGTTCCTGCTTGCCGCCTCGATCAGCGGCGTCGACCAATGATCGGCATGCGAGTCGCCGAACAGCACGACCGAACCCTCGGCATCCTTGGCGCCGAACACGCAGGGCTTGGGCTTGACGGTCTCGAAATCGAGCACGCAGCCGCCCTTGGCGCGCGCGGTGGAGGGGCGTGCCGCACTTTCGGCGATGACGCGCTGCTCGGGGTCGAGGTCGTGCACGGCCAGTCGCGCATTGGCGTAGGCGGCGACGACGCCGGTGCCGGTCAGGAGGACGGCCGGCACCAGCGCCCGCGCCGCATTGGCCATAAGCCAGCCATTGCGGCGTATCGGGTTCTCGATGAACAGGTAGGTGAAGGCCGACAGCGCCAGCGTCAGCGCCAGGCAGAAGAGGCGCTGCACGGTGGAGAGCTCGGCGGTAAGCATGCCGGCATAGACGATGACCGGCCAGTGCCAGAGATAGAGCGAATAGGAAAGCTTGCCGACCCATTGCAAGGGCGGCAGCGCCAGGACGGCACTGAGGCCGTTCCTGGCGCCGGCCGCTCCCGCCAGCAGCATGAGGACAGTGCCGGCCACCGGCACCAAAGCCGGCAGGCCGGGGAAGGGGGCGTCCTCGCTGAAGCAAAGATAGGCGATGGCGATCAGCGCAAGGCCCGCCCAGGCCATGGCGGCGCTCAGGCCGCGGCGCTGCCGCAAGGCCGCCGCCGGCACGAGCGTTGCCAGCCCGCCGGCGGCGAACTCCCAGGCGCGCAACGGCGAGAAATAGAAGGCCCAGGGTTGGGCTACCGTGGTCAGCCAGGCACAGACGGCGAAGGAGACAAGGCCGGCAAGCCCGATGACCAGGATCACCGCCCGCTTGCCCGGCCTCAACCATGTCGCAAGCATCAGCAGCGCCGGCCAGGCGAGGTAGAACTGCTCCTCGACCGACAGCGACCAGAAATGGATGAACGGGTTGTTGGCGGCGTCGGCGGCGAAATAGTCGAACGACCAGCGGATAAGCCACAGATTGATCATGTAGGCCGAGGCGAACATGGCGCCCTTGGAATAGAGCGACTGCTCCTCCGGCGACAGGATGACGGCGCCGGCGACCAGCGTGGCAAGGATGACGAACAGCGCGGCCGGAAGCAGCCGGCGCGCGCGCCGCGCATAGAAGCGCCAGAGGTCGAGCCGGCCGGTCTCGCCGATCTCGTTCACGAGATGGCGGGTGATCAGATAGCCCGAGATGACGAAGAAGATGTCGACGCCGGTGAAGCCGCCGGGGAGCGCCGTGAGCCCGAAATGGAAGGCGATGACGCCAGCCACCGCCAGCGCGCGCAGGCCTTCTATGTCGGGCCGGAACGAAGCCGAGGCCGGGAACTGTGCTGTCAAGACGACGCCTCGTACTGGTCGTTGGCAGCCCACCCAGGAACAGACTCGCCCCTGGGCGCCGATATCGCAATGCAACATATTTAACGCAGTGCAACATAAGGGGAGGGGCGCCTCTTACCTCCCCCTTGTGGGAGAGTCGGATTGCCCCGATTTGTTCTTCACAAATCGGTTGGCAATCCGGGCGAGGGGTAAGCTGGCGCCAAGCTGGAACACCCTCATCCGTCTCGGCGCTGCGCGCTGATCCACCTTCTCCCACAGGGGGAGAAGGCAAGGGCGCTTTCGCCAGTCTCCGACATTCGCGGTCGGCCTTCGCGTTGCCCGTGCCTCGCGCATCGGCTATTCCCGCTCAGCCAATATCGGCCGAAATGGGAGCTCAACATGACCGACACCACCATCCTCAAATTCGGCGCCATCGAGCATGCAGAGGCCGGCGACCTGCCGGGCTGGGTCGTGGTCGAGGGCAGGCCGACCATGCAGACCGCCGTGCAGCACACCACCGCCGATGGCAAGGTGATTTCGGGCACCTGGCGGGCGTCGCCCGGCACCTACCATGCCACCTACACCGACTACGAGTTCGTGCACATGATCGCCGGCCGCATCATCATCACGCCCGACGGCGGAACCCCGGTCGAGGTCGGGCCGGGCGATGCCTTCGTGGTCGAAGCCGACTTCAAGGGAACCTGGAAGATCATCGAGCCGGTGACCAAGCATTTTGTCGTCAGGGTGGGCTGAGGCGGCCGCGCCGGCGGGCACGCGAAAGCACCGCCTGGGCCGGCGCCGGGACCCACGACCCAACTCACCGAATGTTAGGGAGCGCTAAAGTATCGTTGTCCGGAAACGTGCGATCTGCTAGCATTTGATCACCGACAAACGGCGCTGGGAGCGCCGTGCGTCCGACATCATGCACAACAGATCAACTCGAACCGGAGAACGGCCATGAAACGGCTTCTGACGGTCGCTGCGCTATTGGCAGCGAGCAGTTTGATTGCGATGCAAGGCGCAGCCGCCGACGATGCTGCGCTGATCAAGAGCGCCGAGTCCGCCGCGCCCGCCGCCGTGGCGAGCGGTGCCGCAATCTACGCCATGGATGACAAGGGCACCATGCGCACGGTGCGCGAGGGCAAGAACGGCTTCTGGTGCATGCCGGACAACCCGGCTTCGCCCGGCCCGGACCCGATGTGCGGCGATGCAAACGCGATGGAATGGGCGATGGCGTGGGTCGAGAAGAAGGATCCGCCCAAGGGCAAGGTCGGCTTCATGTACATGCTGTCCGGTGGCACCGACGGCAGCAACACCGACCCCTATGCGACTGCGCCCACTGAAGGCAACAATTGGATAGAGACCGGCCCGCATGTGATGATCGTCAATGCCATGGACGTCATGAAGGGCTATCCGTCCGACCCCAAGCCTGACACTTCGAAGCCCTATGTGATGTGGCCGGGCACGCCCTACGCCCATCTGATGATCCCGGTTAAGTGACAGAGCGCAAAAGCTGCTGATCTCCCCCACAAGCGAGGAGATCGGCGGCTTTGCCGCCGCCCATCGGAACCGGGCGGTGGGCGAGCGCGTTGCCTGCCGGCTAAATATGGCCGATCATGGCCATTGGCAGGGCGGAGGCATCAGGTGAATCGTCGGAACGGCATGCGAGCGTCGGAGCCGGGACTGGCAAGTCTGCTTGCTGCATCGCGGGGCCATCCGCGCACGGTGCTGCCGACGGTCGCCACCGTGGTGACGACGGTCGCGGCGCTCTATTTCGGTCGCGAGGTTTTCCTGCCGATCGCCGTCGCGCTGCTGCTCACTTTCGCCATCGCGCCGGTCGTCGCCTCGCTCAAGCGCGCAGGGGTTCCCCGCCTGCCCGCCGTCGTCGCCAGCGTGCTCGGCGCCTTCGCCGCCCTTGCCCTGTTCTCCTTCGTCGTCGCCACGCAGGTCAGCGATCTCGCCCAGAACATCCCCGTCTATCAGATCAATATCCTGACCAAGATCCGCGCGCTGAAGGAAAGCGGCCTCGGCGGCGGCATCATCGCCAGGCTGAGCGGGGTGATCGAGCGCGTCGGCCAGGAGATCGAGCGCCAGGAGCCGCAACTGCCATCGGCGGCCGAGACGCCGAAGCGCGATCCGATCCCGGTCGAGATCGTCGCGCATGAAAAGCCGCTACAGGTGCTGCAGAACCTGATCGCGCCGCTGCTCAGCCCGCTCGCCTCGGCCGGCCTGGTCATCGTCGTGGTCATATTCATGCTGATGGAGCGCGAGGATCTGCGCGACCGCTTCATCCGCCTGGTCGGCTATGGCGATCTTCACCGCACCACGCAGGCGCTGCAGGATGCCGGCAAGCGGGTTGGCCAGTATCTTTTGATGCAGTTGGTGGTCAACATCGTCTACGCCGTGCCGATCACCATCGGACTTTGGGTGCTGGGCATCCCCAATGCGCTGTTGTGGGGGATGCTCGCGTTGGCGCTGCGCTTCGTCCCCTATATCGGCCCGATTATCGGCGCGCTGTTGCCGCTGTTCCTGGCGCTGGCCGTGGCACCCGGCTGGGCGCTGCTCTTGTGGACGGCGGCCCTGTTCATCGTGATGGAGCTGATCACCGGCAATGTGATCGAACCCTGGCTCTACGGCTCGCGCACCGGCCTGTCGCCACTCGCCATCATCGTCGCGGCGATCTTCTGGACCTGGCTCTGGGGCCCCCTTGGCCTGGTCCTGTCGACGCCGCTCACCGTCTGCCTGGTCGTGCTCGGCCGCCATGTGCCGCAATTCGAGTTCCTCGACGTGCTGTTCGGCAACGAGCCGGTGCTGGAGCCCCATGCCCGGCTTTACCAGCGGCTCCTGGCCGGCGACCCCGACGAGGCGACCGACCACGCCGAGGAATACCTGGAAGACAAATATCTGTTCGAGTTCTACGACAAGGTGGCTATCCCTGCTTTGCTGCTCGGCGAGCACGACCGCATGCGCGGCGTCCTCGACGATGAGCAGCGGCGCCTGGTGGCCGGCAGCGCCGAGGCCCTGGTGGCGAACCTCGACGACAGTGCCCAGCAGGAAGCCGAAGAGGAAGAGGTCGAGCCGGAAGCCGCCGGCTCGGGCGACGATAAGGCCGGCGAACGCAAGGCGTCCGAGCGCAGGCCTGGCGAGGACAAGGAAGCCGAGGAGGTTGAAGAGGTGAACCTGCCGGATGGAACCGGCATTGCGGTTCTATGCGCTGGCGGGCGCGACGAACTCGACGATGCGGCGGCCGCCATGCTGGCGCAGGTGCTGGAAGTGCAGGGCGCCGCGGTGACGAAGGCGGGCTTCACCGATATCGAGCCCGGCGGTGTGCGCCATCTCGAACTCGACGGGATCGATACGGTCGTCATCGGCTTCCTCAACCGGGATTCCGTCAAGCATGCGCGCTTTCTGGTGCGGCGGCTGAAGCGCCGCAGGCCAAAGCTCAGGGTCGGCATCGTCTTCTGGTCGGAAACCGGCAACAGCGACAGGCAGGCGGCCACCGCCGAGGCCGGCGACCTCAATGCCGATTTCGTCGCCTACGGCATGGTCGACGCCGTCACCGGCGCGCTGTCGAGCGCACCGCCGGTGGTCCTCAAGCTCGCCGCCAAGCGCCGCCCGCGCCGCGCCCGGCCTGCCGCCAGGAAAGTGCCGGCAGCGGTTGCCGGCTGAGGGCCGGGCAGGGTGTCTCCTACTGGAAATTGAAATACAGCGCCGGCGGGTACTGCGACCCGTCGCCGGCCGGCGCCTTTGCCTCCGCGGCGGGCGTTATCCCACCTGTCGACGTGTTGTCGAGCGGCGGACGGGTTTCCTCGGCCTTGGCGGCGTTGTCTTGGTGCGCCGGGGCCCTCTTCTTGGCCTCCGCGCTCTGCGCGAGCACAAGCATGACGAGCAGCGCGGACAGCGCGGATAGAACGACTTTCATGAAGGTTTCCTCCCTTGGTTCCACGGCATTCATTGCTTGAAACCGGACTCGTCGAGCAGCGCGACCTGCTTGCCGTCGATGTAGAAGCGGATCGCGTGCGCCTCGTTGTCGATGTCGATGCGCGTCGACTGCGCGGCCTGCGCAGCCGGGCCTTTGACATATTTCGAGGGAAGATCACCGGCCGGCGCGTAGCGGAAGAGCAGCGCCAATGCGATGCATCCGGCGGTAAATACAATGAAGGTCAGTCTGGAAGAGGCGCTCGAGTTCATCGGGTCGTTCCTTCAGGTTGAAGTGGCATTACGGTTCGGTTGCTCCAGGTTCCTGAGCCTGGTTTCGCCGTTGCTCGGTTGAAGCGTGTCACTGCTCTGCGAAGGAAGACGTGCCCAGCCCACATTTCTATGTGTTGTCCCGACGGCCTGCCCCTTGCCCGCGGCGAGCTTAGCGCCGGCCCGCGAACCGAGAAGGCAGCACGCGCGGAATGCCGTGGAATTCTTTGGAATTCCTGGAATATTAGCTTGTGGAAAAGTACAATGTAAGGATGCGCCAGGGCGTGTTATGGCTGACAGCGGACAGTAAGGGGCGGCCGCATGGCACAGCATATCGGGCAGAAATTGCGGCTGACTTCAGCCCTGCTGGGAACTGTCACCCGCAAGGAACTGGCGGCGGCCTTCCGGGCTGTCAATCCGAAGACCGCGTTCGATCTCGGCCGCGCCGACAAATGGCTGCAGGGCCGCGCCCAGCCGCGTGAGCACAGCGTCTACGACGATTGGGCGAAGCTGCTTCGCCTGGAGCACCCGGGCGCCTGGATCGCCGACTGCGATCTGCCGGATTTCATCGCCACCATCTCCGACCATCACGGCGTCGACAGGGCCGAGCTCGAACGCCGCGCCAGCGCCCAGTTCGAGACGGCATCCAGCCATGAAGAGCGCAGCCTCGCCTTCGCGCTCGCCGGAACCTACGCATGCTATTCGCGCGCCTGGTCGCCCTATTTTCGCGGCCAGTTCATCAAGGGCATCCTGTCGATCGAGCCAGGGCCTGGCATGCATGGCCTGACCGCCACCTATCGCGAGTCCTTGCCGACCGGCCAGCTGGTGCTTGGCGGTCCGGTCACGCCGGCCAAGCGCGCCCTTTACGTGCATCTGAAGGAAGTCGGCGGCGATGCCCAGTTCTTCATCAGCCTGTTCCCGCAGTCGCAGCCGGGCAGCGTGCTTGGCGGCTATATGTGCGGTACGGCCATCATCGGCCCCGAGGCGCAGCCCTCGTTCACCAGGATCATCATGGTGCGCCTGCGCGACCCGGTGCCCGGCACCTCAGAATGGG
>NZ_RZOT01000200.1:0-9653 GCF_003999085.1 Mesorhizobium sp. M4A.F.Ca.ET.090.04.2.1 | reverse complement strand
GCTCACCGCCCGATCTGGAAGACATCATCCGCCGCGGCCAGGACAGATTGCGCCGCGCCCTGCCGGGCGGCGGTGGCGCCAGCCCCGCCGTATTCGGGCTGATCGCGGCTGCGCTGGTCGTGCTGTGGGCGTTCAAGGCGGTCTACACCGTGCAGCCCGACGAGGTTGCGGTCGAACTGCGCTTCGGCAAGCCGAAGGCCGAGCTGTCGCAGCCCGGCCTGCATTTCCACTGGTGGCCGGTCGAGACCGTCGAGACCGCCAACATTGCCGAGCAGCTGGTCGATATCGGCGGCGGCGCGAGCGGCAGCAACAGTTCCGGACTGATGCTCTCGGGCGATCAGAACATCGTCAACGTGCAATTCTCGGTCGCCTACCAGGTCTCCGACCCGAAAGCCTATCTGTTCGACGTGTCGGATCCTGACGGCATGCTGAGGCAGGTCGCCGAAAGCGCCATGCGTGAGGCCGTCGGCCGGCGGCCGGCGCAGGACATCTTCCGTGACGATCGCCAGGGCATTGCCGCCTCGGTGCGCGAGATCATCCAGACGACGCTGGACGGCTACAAGGCCGGCCTCAACGTCAACGCGGTCTCGATCGAGGACGCGGCGCCACCGCGCGAGGTGGCCGACGCCTTCGACGAGGTGCAGCGCGCCGAGCAGGACGAGGACAAGTTCGTCGAGCAGGCCAACCAGTATTCCAACCAGAAACTCGGCCAAGCGCGCGGCGCGGCGGCGCAGATCCGCGAGGACGCGGCAGCCTACAAGAACCGCGTCGTGCAGGAGGCCGAGGGTGAGGCGCAGCGCTTCATCTCGGTCTATGACGAATATGCCAAGGCGCCCGAGGTGACGCGCAAGCGGCTTTATCTGGAAACGATGGAGAGGGTGCTGAAGGACTCGAACAAGGTGATCGTCGAGCAGGGCAATGGGCAAGGGGTCGTTCCCTACCTGCCGCTGCCGGCACTGCAGCAGAAAGCGCCGGCGCCGGCCACCTTTGGCGCCACGACGGGAGGAAACCAGTGATGGCCAACCGTCTCCCCATCGTCGCCGTCGTCGCGGCGGTCATCCTGTTCCTGATCTATTCCTCGGTGTTCGTGGTCAACGCGCGCCAGCAGGCGCTGGTGCTGAGGTTCGGCGAGATCGTCGACGTTAAGACCGAGCCTGGCATTTATTTCAAAGCGCCTTTCGCCTTCTTCGATGCCGACAGCGTGCAGCTGATCGAAAACCGCGTGCTGCGCTTCGACCTCGACAACATCCGTGTCCAGGTGTCGGGCGGCAAGTTCTACGAGGTCGATGCCTTCATCGCCTACCGCATCTCTAACCCGCGCGTGTTCCGTGCGGCGGTGTCCGGCAGCATCGAGCTTGCCGAGCAGCGGCTGAGGACACGTCTCGATGCGGCGCTGCGCCGTGTCTACGGTCTACGCGACTTCGAGGCCGCGCTCTCCGAGGAACGCGCCGTGATGATGCGCGAGGTGCGCGACCAGCTCAGGCCCGACGCCACCTCGCTCGGCCTCGAGATCGAGGATGTGCGCATTCGCAGGACCGATCTCACGGCCGAGGTTTCGCAGCAGACCTTCGACCGCATGAAGGCCGAGCGTCTCGCCGAGGCCGAGCGGTTGAGGGCCCGCGGCAACGAGGCGGCGCAGCGCATCAAGGCCCGCGCCGACCGCGAGGTGGTCGAAATCGTCGCCGAGGCGCAGAAGGAATCGGAAATCCTGCGCGGTGAGGGCGAAGCCCAGCGCAGCGCAACCTTCGCCTCCGCCTATCAGCGCGACCCGGCCTTCTTCGAGTTCTACCGCTCGATGAACGCCTACGGTACGGCGCTGGACAACACCGGAACGACCATGGTGCTGTCGCCGGAATCCGAGTTCTTCCGCTATTTCCGCGACCCGAACAGCACGGAGACACCGGCAAAGCCAACGGCGCCGGCAACGCCGCCTGCGCAACCCGGCACCGGCCAGTAGCGTCCGGTGCAGGACTTTCTCGCGGCAATAGGCCTGGTCCTCGTCGTCGAGGGCCTGGTCTATGGCGGATTTCCTGGCCTCGCCAAGAAACTCGCCACCGAAGTCCTGTCGATGCCGGAGACGGCGCTGCGCATCGCCGGACTGGCGGCGATCGCCATCGGTGTCGGCATCGTCTGGCTGGTGCGCGGCTGACGAAATTTCTTGGTGCCGGCGTAACGGACGATTTATCCTCTGCCGATAGCCACAGCCGCAAACGTGCCGTATTTCTTGCCAACATGACGCAACGCGGCGTTTTTGCGGAAGCGCTTTCTTTCAGAAACACCGGGAGGCCCTCGATGACATCCAACACCCTTCTGCGCGTGGCCAGGCGGACGCTTGTCGCCGGCGCAGCGGCGCTGCTCGTCGGCACCCTCGTTGTCCCGTCCACCGTCACACCGACCGTCGCCGCCGACGGACCGGCTTCGGTCGCCGACCTTGCCCAGGGGCTGCTGGGTGCCGTCGTCAACATCTCGACCTCGCAGACGGTAAAGGGCACAGAGGGACCCGGCGCGGTGCCGATGCCGCAATTGCCCGAGGGCTCGCCGTTCCAGGACTTCTTCGACGACTTCTTCAAGAACCGCGGCGGCGACAAGGGCGGCGGCGGCCAGAAGGTGCAGTCGCTGGGCTCCGGCTTCGTCATCGATGCCGAGCAAGGCATCGTGGTGACCAACAACCACGTCATCGCCGACGCCGACGACATCGAGGTGAACTTCTCGGACGGCGTGACGCTGAAAGCGACACTGGTCGGCACCGACACCAAGACCGACGTCGCCGTGCTGAAGGTCGATCCGAAGGGCCACAAGCTGACGGCGGTGAAGTTCGGCGATTCCACCAAGATGCGCGTCGGCGACTGGGTGATGGCGATCGGCAATCCGTTCGGCCTCGGCGGCACGGTGACGGTCGGCATCGTCTCGGCACGCAACCGCGACATCAATTCCGGCCCCTATGACGACTTCATCCAGACCGATGCCGCGATCAACCGCGGCAATTCCGGGGGTCCGCTGTTCAACAGCCTGGGCGAGGTCATCGGCATCAACACGGCGATCATCTCGCCGTCGGGCGGCTCGATCGGCATCGGCTTCTCCATTCCCTCGCAGCTTGCCTCGGGCGTCGTCGAACAGCTTCGACAGTTCGGCGAAACGCGGCGCGGCTGGCTCGGCGTGCGCATCCAGCCGGTCACCGACGACATTGCCGAAAGCCTCGGCATGGCGACCGCAAAGGGCGCGCTGGTGGCCGGCGTCATCAAGGGCGGACCGGTCGACAACGGCACGATCCTGGCCGGCGACGTCATCATCAAGTTCGACGGCAAGGACATCCACGAGATGCGCGACCTGCCGCGCGTCGTCGCGGAAAGCCCGGTCGGCAAGGCAGTGGACGTGGTCATCGTGCGCAAGGGCGTCGAGCAGACGGTGAAGGTGACGCTCGGCCGGCTCGAGGACGGCGAGAAGCTGGCGAGCGGCGAAGATGGCAACACCGACGAGGACAATGGCGACAAAGCGCCCGCGGTGTCTACGGCCGCCGTGCTCGGCATGACTATCGGCGAGCTCAATGACGAAACGCGGACCAAGTTCGGCATCGCCGCCGACGTCTCCGGCGTCGTCATCACCGACGTCACCAAGGATTCGGCCGCGGCAGAGCGTGGCATCCAGCCCGGCGAGGTGATCACCGAGATCGCCCAGGAATCGGTCGCCACGCCGAAGGATGTCATGGACCGGATCGGCGCTTTGAAGGAGCAGGGGCGCAAGAACGCGCTGTTGATGTTGGCGTCGAAGACCGGTGAGTTGCGGTTTGTCACGATCCGGATGGATTGAGTCCGGTAAGGCCTGCAACAATCTGATTTCAATATGAAAAGGGCGGCTGACGAGCCGCCCTTTTTCTTGCCTGCCAGTCCTTGCGCGACAGAGCGTAGAGGACATGCCGCTTGAGATGCGGGTGGCTATCGGGGATCGAGGGGTGGTCGAAATCGCGAGCCGGGTCGGGGCTCATGCCGAGGCGTTCCATGACGGCCGTCGAGCGGCGGTTGGCGGCGACGGCGAAGGAGACGATTTCATCGCGGTCGAGCGTTTCGAAGCCAAAGGCGAGCCAGGCTTCGGAGGCCTCCGTGACATAGCCCTTGCCCCAGAATTCCGGCGCCAGACGCCAGCCGATCTCGATTGTGTCGGAAGGCATGGACGGCACGTGATCGGTCTCTAAGAGGCCGACAAAGCCGATGCATTCGCCCGTCGCGGCGATCTCGGCGGCGGCAAAGCCAAAGCCATCCTCGGCGATCCAGCCGCGAAATTCATCCATTTTGGCATCCGTCTCGGCGCGGTCGCGGCGGAACGGAAAGAATTCCATCACCTGCTCGTCAAAATTGATGCGATGGAAGAGCTCGCGATCACGGTCCTCCCAGTTGCGCAGGATCAGGCGCTCGGTGCGCATCGGTTTCATCCGGCAAACTCCTCCTGGCGATAGCCCTGGAGATAGAGCAGCGCCGTCAGATCGCCATGGTCGATGCGGACCTTGGCCTCCGCCGCCACCGAAGGCTTGGCATGCAGGGCAACGCCGGTGCCGGCAAGGCGGATCATGTCGAGGTCGTTGGCGCCGTCGCCGACGGCAAGCGCGTCGGCCGGTGTGAGGCCGAGGCGGGCAGAGATTTCAAGCAACGCCTCCGCCTTGGCGGCGCGGCCGAGAATTGGCTCGGCGACCAGCCCGGTGAAACGGCCGTGCTCTTCGATCAGGCGGTTGGCGCGGTTCTCCTGGAAGCCAAGCATCGCCGCGATGCGGCTGGTGAAGACATTGAAGCCGCCTGACACAAGTGCCGTCCAGGCGCCGTTGCCCCGCATGGTACGCACAAGCGCGAGGCCGCCGGATGCCAGCGTCAGCCGGTTTTCGATCAGACGGTCGACCACGGCGGTATCGAGGCCGTTCAACAGAGCCACGCGCTCGCGCAGGGCCGGCTCGAAGGCGATCTCGCCGTTCATCGAGCGCGCGGTGATCGCCGCGACACGGTCCTTGACGCCGATCTCGTCGGCCAGTTCGTCAATGCATTCCTGGTCGATCATCGTCGAATCCATGTCGGCGATGAGGATCTTCTTGCGCCGGCCCTCAGCCGGCTGGACGATCACGTCGACCGGGTGCGAGGCGAGCGCGGCGCGCAGGGCGGCGGCCGCTTCGCCTGCGTCGGCCTTCTCCGGCAGGACGAGATCGCAGGCAATGTCCTCGGCCAGCCAGCGAACAGCGCTTGCGCCGACCGACCGTGAGGCCATATTCGCAAGCGTGGCCGAGACAGCGCGGCCTTCGGGATGGGACACAAGCGTGGCGATCAGCGGCATCGAGACTTCCGGGCAGGCGGGCGAGGGCCGCGTGAAGAACGCGATCCTGATAGCCGGGCCGACCGCCAGCGGCAAGTCGGCGCTTGCGCTGGAACTCGCCGAGCGCGAGGGCGGCGTCATCGTCAACACCGATTCGATGCAAGGCTATTCCGTGCTCGACGTGCTGACGGCGCGGCCGGGTGCCGCCGATCTCGCCCGCGCGCCGCATTTTCTCTACGGCCATGTCCATCCGTCGGTCGCCTACTCCACCGGCGCCTGGCTGCGCAACGTCACGAAGCTGATCGACGACGGCCTGCTCGCCGGACGGCCGGTGATTTTCGTCGGCGGCACCGGGCTCTATTTTCGTGCGCTGGCCGAAGGGATTTCGGACATGCCCGACATTCCGCCGGCGATCCGCGACCGCTGGCGGCACGAGCTCAAGGAGCAAGGCGCCGACCGGCTGCACCGCATCCTTATGCGCGAGGATTCGGCGGTCGGCATGCAGCTCAGGCCGACCGACGGCCAGCGGATCGTGCGGGCGCTGGAGGTGCTCGACGCCTCGGGCCGTTCCATAGCCGAATGGCAGGCGGCGCGCGGCCAGCCGCTGATCGACCGCGACAGCGCGCGCTTCCTGGTGATCGAGCCGGACCGCGCGGAGCTGGTCGGCCGGATCGAGGCGCGGTTCGACAGCATGCTCGACAAGGGCGCGCTGGAAGAGGTCAAGCAGCTTATGGCGCTCGGCCTCGATCCGGACCTGCCGGCGATGAAGGCGATCGGCGTCCGCGAATTGCAGGCGGCGATGGCAGGACAGATGGGCTTCGCCGAAGCGATCGAGCGCGCCAAGATCGCGACGCGGCAATATGCCAAGCGCCAGGCCACCTGGTTCCGCCATCAACTGGGCCCGGAGTGGCGGCGCCTCCATTCTGCCGGCGACGCGATGCCTGCGATTTGATCTCCGGCCACTAATGCAATCACAAAACTAAATCAAAAACCTGATATTCTCGCTCAGGTTGTCCGGGTTAACCGTCCGTAAGGCCCTGCATGGCATAAGGTCCTTGGGATGTTTCCACGGGCAGCAGATGCGTTTCCATAAGGCGGAATCCGCTTTTTTCGTCTTTATTTTCGTGATCCTGGCAGCCGGCCTGGTGACGCTGCACGCCTATGGTTTCCTGCAAGCCATCGCCACTGACATGGACGCGGCTTCCCGCATCGAAAAGATCAAGTATCTCAATAGACTGCTGTTCGCGACCGGCGTGCTGCTCGCAACCGCGCTGTTCTTCGGCGTGTTCTTCATCTACCCCCTGATCCGCAGGCAGGCGACGGAAGAAGGTAAGTTGCGCGCCATGACGGTCTCGCTCAGCGCGCGTTCGGAAACGCTGGAGCACGCGGCGCTGACCGACGGGCTGACCGGCATGCAGAACCGGCGCTATTTCGACGACGCACTGAAGGAGTATCTCGAGGAGTTTCGCCGCATCGAAAAGCCGGTCGGGCTGATGATCCTCGATCTCGACCATTTCAAGCAGGTCAACGACACGCATGGCCACGATGTCGGCGACGAGGTACTGAGGGCAGTCGCCGGCTGCCTGAAGGGCATGACACGCTACCACGACGTGGTGGCGCGGCTCGGCGGCGAGGAGTTCGCCGTGGTGACACCGAACATGGACGCCGAACTGCTGGCCAAATTCGCCGAACGTATCCGCAAAGCGATCGCCAACATGTCGGTGCTGTCGGGCAATGTGCGCCTGAAGATCACCACCAGCGTCGGTCTTGCCGTCTGGGATCGCAAGGAAACGGCCGAGGACTTCTATCGCCGCGCCGACCGCCAGCTCTATGAGGCGAAGCGGCAGGGACGCAACCGCGTCTGCGCCTAAAATCCCATCATCAAATTCGTGATGCTGGCCGGCTGATGCCGTTTTTCTGCGCTTCCGGTGCTCACGGACTAAATGTCCGCTCCGCTCCGGTTCTCGAAAACGACACCATCCGACTCAGCCTGACGAATTTTCTGACGGAATTTACCCAGGCCCGCTCGGTGCTTTGGAATTTTCCCAGACATCAATCGTTCTGCGGGCGCATGCCGAAGGTTGCGGGCTTGAGGCCGTAGCGCGTGTCGAAGTCCTCGTCCGGCTGCATGCGCGGGGCGGCAGGCTTGCGGTAGTCCGGGTCGCCAGCCTGGCGGGCCGTATCGACGACCTCGGCGAAGGCCATCTGCTGCTGCGGCTTCGGCACGTTGCGCAGCCGCTCGACGATCGCGGCGAGATCGACGTCTTCGCCGGTTTCGGACGGTACCGCCTTTTCGCGCGTGCCCGTGCCGGGAATGAGCTCCTGCGCCAGTTTCTCGAACTTCAATCGCATGGTCGTCGCCACGCCCTCGCCGAAGGCGATGGCTTCACGCTGGCCCATAGAGGACAGGAAGGCCAGCGTCGAGGCCGAGGAATCGGCGATCGCCGAACGGATGATCGCCTGGTCCTGCTCGTTGGCCAGCCGCATGGCGAAGAAGGTCGAGCACTGCGACAGGATGGTCGGGTCGAGCTCGCCCGGACGCTGGGTGACGACGCCGAGATAGCAGCCGTATTTGCGGCCCTCCTTGGCGATGCGCGACAGCGCGTGCCGGGTCGGCGCGAAGCCGAGGCGCGGATCGGCCGGCATGTAGCGATGGGCTTCCTCGCACAGCAGCAGCAGCCGCAGCCGGCCCTCGCTCCACAGAGCCAGGTCGAAAGCCAGGCGCGCCAGCACCGAGCAGACGGAATTGACCACTTCGGAGGGCATGCCGGCCATCTCGAAGCAGGTTACCGGACGGCCATGGTTCGGCACGCGGAAGATGTTGCCGATCGTCTCGTGGATCGTGTCCTCGATCAGGCGCGAGTTGAACATGAATCGGTAGCGGGGATCGGACGCCGCCGATTCGATGCGCGTCTTTAGAGATTTCAACGTCGGGCGGTCGTTCTTGCTTTCGAGCATGCCCATGCGCTCGTCGATCTGCTTGATGAGATCGGCGATGCGGTAGGGCACCGGCGTATCGGCCGTCAGCGCGTCGCTGCCGCGCCTCAGATAGGTGCCGGAACCCGGGTTGCGATAGAGGTTCTTGGCGGCGGGGATGAGATCGCGCAGCACATCGACTTCCTCGGGCTCCGTCTCGCGCCCGCGAAACAGCACCTCGGCGAACTCTTCCAGCCTGAACATCCAGAAAGGCAGGTCCAGCGTCTTGGAATCGACCCTGACGCAATATTCGGGCAACGAGGCGGCGAACTCGTTGTGCGGGTCGAGGATGAGGATGCGCAGATCCGGCCGGGCCTCGATCGATTTGCGCAAAAGCAGCGACACGGCGGTGGATTTGCCGACGCCGGTGGTGCCGACGATGGCAAAGTGGCGCGCCAGGACATCGTCGATGGCGATGTTGGCGTCGATCGCCTCGTCCTGTGACAGCGTGCCAATGGTGATCGAATGCCGGCCGGCGAGGTCGTAGACGGCCTGCAAGTCGCGGCTGCGGATGCGATGCGCAATGGCGCCGATATGTGGGTAGGTGGTGATGCCGCGATCGAAGACCGGCTTAGCGCCCGGCTCGGCGCCGTCACGCACTTCGCCGATCAACTCGATGCTGACCTCGATCGGGTTCTGGCCCTCATTGCTCCAGGCGCGGTCCGACTTGCCGATTTCATAGACGAGGCCGACGGTTCGCGTCGAGCCGAGGTTGATCGAGATCATCTTGCCGACGGTCCATAGACCGGTGACCGTGCCTTCGACATCGTCGGCATAGGCGCTGATGGTGGCGCGCGCGCCGTCGCATTGCACGACATTGCCGAGAATGCGCTTGTCGTTCTGTTCCCTGTTGCGGCGCTCCTGCGAGGTCGCTTCTCCAACGGAGACTTCGCGTTCGACAAACATAGATGGCATGATCCCCATTCCCTCGACGTTCAGCCTACACAGATGAGGTTAAGCCGGGGTGAGGTCGGATGGTGTAGGCGGCGTTAAGCCGACCGCTAAGATTCGATCAAGCGCGCTCTTTCATTCCATGTCGTCATTCGATATATTGAACGAATGAATTATATAGCGAACGACATTTCATCCAGCCTTGGCTACAGGATACATTCGGAACGGACCTTGCGGAGCTGGTCGCTGGCGCAGCTGGCGGAGCGCTCCGATGTGTCGAAGGCAATGCTCAGCACCATAGAGCAGGGCAAGACCAGCCCGACCGCGGCGCTGCTGGTGCGCATCGCCGCGGCCTTCGGCATGACGCTGTCGACGCTCATTGCCAGGGCGGAACTCAAGGGCGGCGGCCTGCTGCGCGAAGGCGAGCAGCCGGTGTGGCGCGATCCGGCCACCGGCTATCTCAGGCGGCACCTCTCGCCCGCGTCGGACATGCCCTG